>CANHDG010000028.1 GCA_947459365.1 Saprospirales bacterium | reverse complement strand
TTAAAAGAATAACATCCCAGGATGCTCATGATCCCAATCCAACTTATTAATCGTATATTTGCTGTCATACAACTTGGGTATAAAAGGAGTTGAGGCGAGTCGATTGGCTCGCCCAACTCTATTTTTTTTTAAAAACTAAGGCTGTGCAGCGTGTATTTTTACCTCAAACCGTACATTAACCCGGTGCTCTTCTTCCGAGCAGTTGGTTCCAGGTTTGCATTGGTTGCGGGGTTCTAGGCCTCCTTTTCCAACTGCTTTTAGCCTTCCCTCTGGGATTCCACGGTACACAAGATAGGCCACCGCATTATTAGCCCGTTCTTTTGAGACATTGAGGTTTCTGGTAGGGTTTCCTCGGGTGTCGGTATGGGAAATGATATCAGCTGTAAAGTCAGGATACCGCATCAATAGATCATAAATGGCATCCAGGTTTCGGATGGCAGCTTGGTTGAGGGTGGTTTGAGTAGGCTCAAACGCGATTTTATCCAATACTACCACGGATCCGTCGCTTATTCCCCCTGCAATGGGCTGCTCTTCTCCAATTTTGGTGGGTTTAAGACGGGTTTCATGAAAATCGGGTTGGTCGTTGCGGGCGTACAAGAGGAAATTGGCTGATTGGAAGCCACTCCGTTCTACCTGCACGAGGTATTCCCCAGATTCACTTAAGCAAATCTCATAATCCCCATTGAGGCCGGTCCGGGTCGTTTGGGTCTTGTTGGTTGCCTTATGGATAAACCGAAGATTGGCGTTGGCGATCCGGGTGCCCAGTTGGTCGGTCAAGACGGTTCCAACCGCCTTATGGCAGGTGGGGGCATCCAGTAGGGTCACATTCACTTGTTGGATGCCTGCCTCATCGTCAACATTGACAAATTGTTGGGCGATCAGGTAGTCTGGATGATTTACAAGCACCACGTAACTCCGGAAGCGCAGAAAGCCGGTCATGGCGGCACCCTCCAAGTTGGTATACAGGTCGGGTCGCCTCATTTTTTCGGGTGATTTTGGTCGAAGTTGAAGGCTCACATTACCTGGCTCTGTTCCGGTGGGTTGCAGATCAATTTCGTACACACTGCTATCGGTATCAACAAAACCATCTTTGGAGGCTTTTAGTATTCGAACCTCCGCCCCTTTAATCGGATTACCAGCGATATCGCGAACCACGATCAAGCCTTCTCGTTCGGCGGGTCGAAACTGTTGGATCCCTTTTTCGATGCTGAACATCCAGATATCGTCTTTTCCAATGCTTCCGTTCAGTCCGCGTTCATCCGATTGCCGGTTGCTGGTGAAAAAGCCCTGTTTTAATTCATCGTCAATGATAAAGCCGAGGTCGTCAAAAGGCGTATTGTAAGGTGCGTCCATGTTCACTACGGATTCATCCCCGTTTTCATCCTGATCGTAGTAAAAAATATCGTAGCCGCCCAAGTTGAATTCGTGGCCGGAGGAGGAGAAGAAAAGGGTTCCGCTTGGATGGATAAACGGAAACAACTCCGTCTTTGGAGTGTTTACGATGTTACCGGCATTCATTGGAGTGCCCCAGCTTCCGTCTTCCTTACGGTCGCTGTAATAGATATCGTAGCCGCCTAGACCTCCGGGCATATCGGAAGCAAAATAAAGGCGTTGTCCATCCGCACTTAGAGAGGGGTGGACACAGGAATACTCATTGCTGTTAAACGGTAGTTCGCCAAGCGGTTCCCAATCGATGGCACCTTTTTGGGCCTGATAAATCTTGAGTCGAACAACGCCCGACTGGTCGGATTTTTGCACTCCGCTTTTTTGGTTGTTCTGGGTGTAGAACATGGTGGTGTATTCCCTATTGAAGGTCACCGGTCCCTCGTGCAATTTTGAGTTGATGTTCAAGGAGAAATTTTGGCGGCTGGCGGGTGCACCATTAGGATCGAAGGGCGCAAAGTAGAGTTCAGAAAAGGTTTCTCCGGTCTTTTTATCTTGAGCGCCATTTCGTTTTCGGCTCGACACATAAACAATCCCATTTTGGTAAAAAATAGGGCTGTAGTCGTTCGACTTGGAATTCAGGATTAGGGCATTTTGCACCGTAACCCGGTTATCGGGGGTGTCCTTTTCTCTAAACCGCTCCTTGGATTTACTTTTGGAGGATTGTTGGGCGGCTGCCAAAAGGCTGGTGAAAACCAAAAACAGTAAGATGGAAACTCGGCTGAAATACCTCATATCTTGCAAAGATCACTCTTTTTTTAAATACCTCAAACAGGTTTATCTGCTATAAACGCAAAGTAGCACGGAATAAATATGTAGAGTTGCTTAATTTTGCCACCATGCAACTGAAAACACCTTTGGTTCTGAGCGCGGATTTCAATTATGCCATCGATTTGATCGATAAATCCAAGCGAAGTCTTTTTCTTACCGGTAAAGCGGGGACAGGTAAAAGCACCCTTCTCCACTTGATGCGAAATACGGTCCGGAAAAAAATGGCCTTTCTCGCACCTACCGGGGTGGCGGCCCTTAATGTTCAAGGGCAAACCATCCACTCTTTTTTTGGTTTTCCGCCAAGGCTGTTAACCCGGCAGGAGGCCGATCAAAAAACCAGCCGTAAAGACCTGCTTCGCTTGTACAAAAGCTTGGAAGTTTTGGTAATTGATGAGATCTCGATGGTTAGGGCAGATATATTAGACGGAATTGATGTTTTTTTGCGACGAAATCGCGAAAATTATCAGCCCTTTGGAGGAGTTCAAGTGGTGTTGGTGGGCGATTTGTTTCAGTTGCCTCCTGTGGTAAAAAATGACCCAGTTGAGCGCTCTTACTTCCAAGATTACTACGAAACGCCTTATTTTTTCTCCGCGAAAGTGTTCCAAGACCCCGAATTCACCTTCGAACACCTGGAGTTGCGAAAGGTATACCGCCAGGATTCAAGGCACTTTTTACGTTTGCTGGAAGCCGTCCGATTAAATACAGTGGACCATGATGACTTGGAGGATCTCAATGAACGGCACCTGCCTAATTTTTCTGAAACGGAGGGTTATATCACCCTTTGCGCCAGAAATGCTACTGCCGACCGCATCAACTTACGCGCTTTGGAGCAGTTGAAAGACCCAGCCTTTACCTACGCAGCCGAGGTGAGCGGTCAGTTTGATCCACTGCTGTACCCAACGGACCCGATGCTTAAGCTGAAAAAAGGCGCACAAGTAATGTTCATTAAAAATGATGCTGAACGGGATTTTGTCAACGGTACCATCGGGATGGTAACCCATGTCCAAGCGGATAGCGTCACCGTCAAAATCACCGATGAGAGTGGAAAAAACAAAAAAGTGGACGTTGTCAAATCCGAATGGGAAATCCTTCGATACAAAGCATCTGGACTTGGGGTCATTGAGGCAGAGCCTATCGGCTCTTTCCGTCAATATCCCTTGAGGTTAGCGTGGGCAATTACCATCCATAAAAGCCAGGGAAAAACGTTCGACAAGGTGTTACTTGATCTGGGAGGAGGCGCTTTTGAGCACGGGCAACTTTACGTCGCATTGAGTAGGTGTAGAACACTGGAGGGGATCGTACTAAGACAGCCAATCCGCTCCAGCGATGTAATTACGGATGATCGAGTTGTGGATTATTACCAAAATGCATTTAGATAAACTAAAATAAGGTCCAGTTCTTGCCGAGTGCCTAAGCACTTCAACGTCTTGATGAAACAAATGTATGGAAATATTGTTTAATAAAGTCAATATTTGTGATAAGTTTTTAGAAAAAAATAAATTTTTTCTGGATGCTCCTTCCGTTTGGATCAGACAGTTTGTTGGATAGAGCTCTTTCAAGCCAAAAAAACATTAAACAGAAAACATTTAATGTATGAATAGATCTATTGCCCTCTTATTATTCGTCTGGGTTTTTTTAGCCTGCGCTCCGACCTCAGAAGGTCTTCCCAGTACTTCGGCGCCCAATGCGTCCATTCCCCCCGCTGACCTCAGTCAGCTCAGTAGGGCTACCTTCGCAGGTGGGTGTTTTTGGTGTGAAGAAGCGGTTTTTGAAGGGATTCGGGGTGTAGCTGAGGTTATTTCCGGTTATTCAGGTGGATTTACGGAACAACCTACCTATGGATCGACCGGAACTGGAACCACCGGCCATGCAGAAGCCATTGAAGTGTATTACGACAGTACCCAAATTACGTTTGCAGACTTGCTGAGGGTGTATTTTGCCTCTATTGATCCCACTCAGGTGAACGGACAGGGTCCAGACCGTGGCAGCCAGTACCGTTCCATCGTTTTTTACCGAAATGCAACCGAGGAGGCCTTGGTGAGGAAGATGATTGAAGAGATGAGTGCATCGGGCAGGTACAACCGGCCAATTGCCGTGGAAGTGATGCCTTTTAAGAAGTTTTGGGAGGCAGAAGCGTATCACCAGGATTATGTGAGGCAGCATCCGGAGAATCCTTATGTGCAGCATGAATCCATTCCAAGAAGAAAACGGACCCACGCCAAGGTACAGGATCTTTTAAAATAAGTTGAATGCGACGTTTTTTATTCCTGTTGTGGCTGGGTACTTTGTTACCTGCCAAGTCATTGCCCGCTCAGCGCACCTATTGTAACCCTATAAACCTCGATTATGGCTTTACACCCATTCCAAATTTCAGTGAGTGGGGTAGGCACCGGGCAACTGCTGATCCTGTAATCGTTTCCTTCAAGGGCGACTATTATTTATTCTCCACTAATCAGTGGGGATACTGGTGGAGTTCTAACTTGCTGGACTGGCATTTTATTTCCAAAACCTTTCTTCTTCCACAGCATAAGGTTTACGACGACCTTTGCGCTCCTGCAGTGGGGGTGATAGGCGATACCATGATCGTATTTGGCTCCACCTATGGCCGAGATTTTCCAATTTGGATGAGTACAAATCCTAAGTCCAACACCTGGACGCAATTGGTAGAAGCCTTCGATATCGGAGGCTGGGATCCGGCCTTTTTTACAGACGATGATGGCAAACTGTACCTTTACAATGGTAGCAGTAATCGGTATCCTATTTATGGAGTGGAGTTAGATCGAACTACCCTTCAGCCTCAAGGCGCCCGTAAGGAACTGTACCTCCTGGAACCAGACCGATACGGTTGGCAACGATTTGGGGAGTATATGGATAATACGTTCCTTGACCCTTTCATGGAGGGAGCCTGGATGAGCAAGCACAACGGCAATTATTATCTACAATATGGGGCCCCAGGGACCGAATTTAGTGGCTATGCTGATGGGGTATTGGTTGGGAAACACCCATTAGGACCTTTTACTCCCCAGTCAGACCCTTTTTCTTTTAAGCCCGGAGGCTTCGTTCGAGGAGCTGGGCATGGAGCTAGTTTTCAGGATTCTTGGGAAAATTGGTGGCATATCTCTACTCAAGTCATTTCTGTTAAAAATAATTTTGAACGGAGGTTGGGGCTCTGGCCAGCGGGTTTTGATTCCGATGGTCACTTGTACTGCAATACGGCTTTTGGAGACTACCCACACTATTTGCCGAATGGGCCAGCCGACCACCTAAAAAGCCGATTTACAGGCTGGATGTTGTTAAATTTTCAAAAACCCGTTCAGGTTTCTTCCACGTACGGGGGGTATTCCTCCAATTATCTAGTGGATGAAAACATAAAAACCTATTGGAGCGCCCTTTCTGGCAATCCCGGGGAATGGATACAGTCGGACCTGGGAAGTATCTCTGAAGTTCGGGCAATCCAACTCAATTACGCTGATCAGGACGCATACGCGTTGGGGAAAATCCCAAATCTATACCATCAATACCGGATCTGGCACTCTCAGGATGGCCAAGACTGGAGGCTTTTGGTGGATAAAAGCAACAACTTGAAGGATGTTCCGCATGATTACGTGGAGTTGCCTGAGCCTGTCAAGGCCCGTTACCTCAAACTTGAAAATATCCACATGGCGGCCGGCAAGTTTGCGCTGTCTGGTTTCCGGGTATTTGGGAAGAGTTGCTTGGATATGCCCGAAGAGGTAGCCGATTTTTATGTGTTGCGCACCGAGAAGGATAAACGGTCTGCCTGGTTAAAGTGGAGTCCAGTTGTCCATGCCTATGGGTACAATATTTATTTTGGCACCCACCCGGATAAGCTATACAATTGTATTCAGGTGCACAGTGCGAATGAATACTACTACAAGGGGATGGATAACCGAAAGACCTATTATTTTAGGATTGAAGCCTTTAATGAGTGTGGTATTGGACCCTCCAGCAAACTAATTCAAGCGGAATAAATGAAAACTTGGATCTTTCTTTTTTTCTGGTTGGGCCCCTTCTGTCTTCCTGCACAAACCAGGGTTTTTGACTTGGAGTGGGCAGATACCTTGCACCGCCCCCGCACGCGCCTGTTGCTGGCTGGTGGAGCAGTAGCGTACCCGGCTGCCATGGTCGGTCTATGGAAAGCTTGGTATGCTGATTACCCGCTGGGGAGGTTCCATTTTTTCAATGACAACCCAGAATGGAACCAGATGGACAAGGCCGGGCACTTATTTTCGAGCTATCAAGAAGCCCGACTTGGTTGGAGTGTGAGTCGTTGGGCCGGATTTACGGACCGACGAGCCAGTTGGGTAGGATTTGGATTGGCCCAATTGGTTCAAACCTCCTTTGAGGTCATGGATGGTTTTTCGGAACAATGGGGTTTCTCTTTAGGGGATGTTGCATTTAATACGATAGGCGCTTCTGCTTTTACAGCTCAACAATTGGTCTGGAAAGAACAGCGCATCCTGTTCAAGATGAGTGCGCAACCCATTCAACATGGCAACGATCTTATTTATCCTGCTCAAGGAATTGGGCCCCCCGTTCGCTTGGCAGACCGATCGGCCGATTTATATGGAACCGGAGCAGTGAGCCTTTTCCTGAAAAATTACAATGCCTTGGTGATTTGGTCTTCCATCAACCCTGCTTCCTTCCTTGACCAGCGCCCCGCTTGGCTTCCATCCTGGCTCAACCTGGCAGTAGGAATGGGGGCGAATAACATGTACGCCGGAACCGGATACGAATGGCAGCTGGATAAAAATTGCCAAGTTCCCGATTGCATCCTTTACCGACTTGACCCCTTGGTGTATCCTCGATCCCGGCAATGGCTGCTCTCCTTAGATGTTGACCTGAGTCGCTTGCCAGTCAAGAACAAAACGCTCAAAACCTTCCTAAGCGCTGTAAATATTTTTAAAGTTCCAGCCCCTACCTTGGAATGGGATGGGCGAGGATACTGGAAACTTCATCCAATCTACTTTTAAGGTTGATGGTGCGCAAATTGGTTTTCAGCTTGCCCACTAGACATTTCAAAAGTTGTTAAGGTTTTCCTTTTTCATATAAAAAACAAACTCCCTACGTTTATCCTCCATCATCTTTGATTCGAAATCAACTTATTATTCATGAAAAAACTACTTCTTGTATTTTTGCTGTTATCCAGTTGGACCTTTTTGCATGCCCAAAATAGGGTCACCATCAAAGGAACAGTGGCGGATACAGCAGGGGCCGATCTATCCTTTGCCACAGTGATGCTGCTAAATCCTTCAGATTCTACCTTGGTCAATTTCACCCGGGCAGATGATAAAGCGAGTTTTACCTTTAAAAATGTTAAAAATATTCCCTACCTACTGAAGATATCCTATGTAGGGTACATTCCTTTCCAAAAATACTTACCCGCGTCAACCACTGAAGTCAACGACTTGGGGGCGCTGCCTATGCGGATGATCAATACGGAGTTAAGCGAGGTGGTCATCAAAGCGGCTCGTTCTACCCTCAGCTTCAAAGGAGATACCATAGAATACGATGCGGCTTCTTTTAAAGTCCCCCCGGGTTCTACGGTAGAGGACCTTCTGCGTCGTTTGCCAGGGATAGATGTAGATGCAGATGGCAACATCAAAGCTCAAGGAAGAGATGTGAATCGGGTTTACGTCGATGGAAAAACCTTTTTTGGAGATGATCCCAAAGCAGCAACCAAAAACTTAGGCGCTGAAACCATCTCCAAAGTACAAGTGTACAATGAAAAATCCGATCAAGCCAAGTTGACCGGGGTGGACGATGGTAAACGAGAAAAAGCCCTCAACCTGGAGCTAAAAGAGGAGTTTAAAAAAGGCTCTTTCGGAAAAATAACAGTGGCGGGTGGTACAGAAGATCGCTGGGCTAGCCGCGGTAATTACAACCGCTTCAACAGCAAAGAGCAGTTTTCCATCATCGGCTACGGCAATAACGTCAATGAAACGGGGGTAAACTGGGAGGATTACGGTGAATTTAAAGGACAAAGCTCCTTTAGTGACCGAGATAATGGGGACTTCGGTTTCCAAAATGGTGGTGGAGGTTATTACATCGTTATGGATGGTGATGGTCCAATGAACTACTTTGATGGCCGCGGTTTCACAGAAAACTATGGTGGAGGCTTGAATTATAATTTCGACGACAAAAAGTCGAAATTCAATGCCAGCTACTTTTACAATCAAACCGAACTTACGCTGGATCAAACCGGGTTTCGAAATACCTTTACGCCCCAAGCAGCTTTCTTAAATACCGATACCCTGAGCAAGATCGACTTCAGAGGAAATCACAGCTTGAGCACCCGCCTCGAACATAATATTGACTCCAATAACGTTCTGATTGTTCGCGCCTCAGGTCGATATAACAAGGGGGATAACCGACTGCTTCAAGACCAGCTATTTTATGGGGATCAAACCCTGATCCGTGGTTTGGAAATGGATAATCAAGCTGACCAGGAGTCTTGGAGAGTCCAAACGAGCGCGATTTACCGACACAAATTCAAGAAAAAAGGCAGAACCTTCGCGGCCAGTGCGGGCTATAATGCCAATGCCTCCGACGGTCAGGAGCGGCTGCAATCCCTTAACCGTTTTTTTGAGGCGACGACCTTTACTCAGCAGGTGCAACAACTCAATCAGAACCAGAATGGGGCTCAGCAAATCAAATCCAGCTTACTGTTTACAGAACCGATCAACAAAAAATGGTTTTGGGAAACATTCTTTAACTATTCTGACAACCGAAACCTGGTCACGCGTCGTACCACCAACCCCCTGGATGAAAACAAGCGGGTAGACAGCCTTAGTGTCTGGTTTGACAACCAAATTGGCTACCAGCGAGCCGGAACCTCGGTGCGGTTTTCGCATAACGGAGCCAATATAAGTGCAGGTCTGGCAGCCCAACAAATCCGCATTGGAGGGAAGTATGCAGTGGAAGAAGGGGCGCCCTTGCTGGTGCCTGCCCTTACCCGTGATTTTTCCAATATTGTGCCTTATTTGGATTTAAACTACGAATTTGCGAATAATACTTGGGTGAATGCCAGCTATACGTACTCTGTGAAAGAGCCGAGCTTGACCGACCTTCAACCGATGCCCAATGTGACCAACCCAGCGTTTCGGGTGGAAGGAAATCCTAATTTGACCCCTGCCCGCAGCCACGATCTGAATGCAGGATATGGCTTTTGGAATTCTGCCAATCAAAGCAGCTTACATATTGGTGGAGAATTCCAACGATTTGAAAACCAAATTACCTACAACCAAACGATAGAGGTGATTGATAGCATCGGTTTTCGAACCACCTCTCGCCCAGAAAATATTTCAGGCGGATTTAGTGTTGGCTCCTACTTGTGGGGTAGCTTCCCTCTTATTAAAACCAAATTGACCGCCAATATTAGCGGAAATATTGGTTTGAGTAACACCCCTTCCTTTGTGAATAGTGTCCGGAATGAAACTTCCAATCAAAGTTACGGCATCCGACCTGGCTTAAACCTCAATTTGTCTTCCACCCTCATCTTAGGAGCAAGTGCAGATTTCGGTTATTCTAATATCAAGTATTCCATTCAAACGGATCAAAATCAGGAAATTTATAACTACGGATTAGATGGTAGCCTGCGCTGGCAATTAGTCAGCAAAACCTTCCTGGAAAGCAATTTGAATTACAAGCGCTTCAAAAATGAGCGATTTAACTTCGACCAATCGGTCCCTATCTGGAATGCCTCAATTCGGCGAATTATCGGAAAGGCTAACCGGATTGAATTGAGGCTCGCTGCCTTTGATATCCTGAACCGCCGGGTTACCATCACCCAAAATGCCACTCAAAACTATGTCGTTAATAACGTGGCCGGAACCTTGGCCCGTTACTACATGCTTAGCGCAAGCTACAACTTGCGCGGCTACGAAATCAAGCTAAAAAAGAACAACCATTGGTAAAAAACCATTTCTATTGAATAATTCTATGAAAATGATACAAAAATGCCTTTTTGCACTTCTGTTGATCGGCAGCATACAAGCGTTAAGCGCCCAAGAACAGTCAATGGCCATCCGTTATGTGGTGACGCATAACTGGACGAAAAAAATGGCGGCGGTCGATTACATTTCCAAACAAGAGCGGGAGCGAATGAGCTACATTTGGGGAAGTCGATCGGAGTGGAGCAGCTACACCAACCTCTTTATGGATGGGCAGCGCAGCAAATACGAGGAATCAGAAGAAAAATTTGACGACGACGACTTCGGATACAACTGGCGGAAAGATCCATTTTTTATTTCCAGGAACTTTGAAGCAGGAACCTTTCAAGACCTGCTAACGGTACAAGGCAAACCCTACTTAATCAGCGACAGTATCCGTGTCCAAGACTGGAAAATCCTGAACGATATGAAGGAAGTAGCTGGTCATGTTTGTATGAATGCGGTGCTGTACGACTCGGTCAAAATGCAACGTGTCGTGGCATGGTTTGCACTTGACATGCCCTTTCCCGGAGGTCCGGAGCGGTACTATGGCTTACCTGGTCTGATTTTGGAGGTAAATATCAATAATGGAGGAATGATTATTGTTGCGGATAAAATAGAGCCGAAAATACTTGAAAAGGAACTGGAATTGCCCAAAAAAATAAAAGGCAAGCGGGTGAATGAGACGGAATACCAAGAGGTTCTCAAGAAATTCGTTGCGGATAAACGCAAGGCTGAAGAGAGTCCTTTTTGGGGAATACGCTATTGATTGGCTTTTCAATTCCAGAAAGCGATGGATATCGAGCAATTTACTATTTACTGCTTACAAAAAGAGGACGTCGTCGAAAGCTTTCCTTTCGACGACGTTACGCTTTGCTTTAAGGTTCGGGGCAAAATTTTTGCCTTAACCGGCTTGGATTCGGAAGGATTCCAGGTAAACCTCAAATGCGACCCGGATTATGCTCTGGAGTTGAGGGAGCAGTACGAGGAAGTGCGGCCCGGCTACCACATGAATAAGAAGCACTGGAATACGGTCTCTTTTTCAGGAAGTTTATCCGATGGGTTGCTGCGCCAGCTAATTGACCACTCCTATGAACTCGTTGCAAAAGGGGCGAAAAAAGGACTTAACCCCAACAAGAATAGGGTGGTTGACTCCTAAATAAGAAACCGTCTCTCCGAGGAGTAACTTTAAAGGACACACTGCTTTGGTGAAGGCTGCACCACCATAGGGCCTTATTGCTCGACTTCACCTACATATATCCCGTTTTCACGCTGGTCGTGGGAACGGGATTTTTTGTGCCCATTCTTCAAATATACAGCCATTTTGTTTCAATATTTAACAAATAATTCTCCATTAATTGTATCAATTTAAAATATTGATATACTGTAAGTTGTATAAAAATAGTAGATTTAATTATATAAAATAGCCCATGATTATTTCGGTAATTTGTCCAAATGCTTGGCTGTTTTTGGAGGCACCTTTGACTTGTCAATCGATGAAGTAGGACAAAAGGTTCTTTTGTCGAGGGGTAATCAGGTGAATATAATTTCTACAAGAGCTAAAAATTGACCAGTGCCAAGTGAGAACAGACTTACCGGTGTAGGTATGAGGAAGTAGGGCTTCATGGGTAGAATGAGTGGTTGTTTTTAATCAAAGATCCCCCGATCGGTTATACTATAAATTAGCTGTAAAATATTCATTTATAATAATTTGTAAAGTACATACCTCTCATATTTAATAGTTTTATTATGAAATTACCATTACTCCATCCAATTTTGGTGGGCCTCTTTGTTTTGGCTGGGAACGTTGCCTCCACGGCACAGAGCGTCTCTATCACAGCCGATCCCTCAGCTGTGAATGTGAACGGTTGCACGAGTCCGCCCGTTTCTTTTAGTGCTGTCATGGAAAGTACAGCAACTGCTACTGCTTTTAATTTTAATGGGGGTGCTCTACCACCCGGATGGTCTAGTTCCCCATACACAGTTAGTGCTTCAACTTGCACTGGACAGAATTCCCCTGATGGGACTCCTTACTTTTGGGCTACCGATTTGGTAGGAGGCATCCGATATGTGCAAACCAACTCTTTAGATGTGAGTTTGGGAGGGCAAATTTCGTTTTATATCCGGTATGGAAACAATGAGGCTGGCCCTTGTGAGCAACCTGATTTACCGGAAGAAGAAGTTTACCTTCAATATTCGACTAATGGAGGTGCCTCCTGGGTTACGATGTACGATTCTTGGGACATCAATAGCTCGGGTTCACTGCCTTGGTATAATTGGTACTTAATGGATTTAGCCATTCCAGTGGGTGCACAATCTGCTAATACTATCTTTCGTTGGTATCAACCCCAAAACTCATGTACTACTTGCGATAATTGGGGGCTTGAAACGGTTAGTGTCACAGTGAATCTTCCCCTTGTGACCATCGTTGACTATGCATGGAACTTTGGTGATGGTGGCCCTATTCAAAACGGTCAAAGTGTCACTAACACTTTTCCAAACGTTCAAGGATCCAATACGTATGCAGTAACAGTTACAGCTACCTCAAGTACAGGTACCACGTATACAGCCTCCGTTAATTATCCTGTGTCAATAGTTGATAATACAAATCCGATCATTGAGTGTCCCAACAACATTGTTGCAACTACGGGGGTTGGTAACTGTACAGCTACAGTTAGCTACACCAACCCAATTGCCTTAGACAATTGCCCTGGAACCAACGTTATCCGGCTCTCTGGACCTGCTTCTGGTTCCATTATATCGCCAGGAGTTAGCACCGTTTTATATCGAGTGGCCGATGCTGTAGGTAATTCTAGTACTTGTAGTTTTACGATAACAGTGGAAGATCAATCTGCTCCTACCATAACGACTTGTCCACCGAGTATTACTGTCAATACTTGTACTTACGTGGTACCAACGATGACGGGTGGAGTAGCGGCGAACGATCCTTGCGGATTAGCTACCATCACTCAAACCCCATCTGCTGGGGTAGAGGTAGGCCTTTATCACAACGATCGTCTTACCGTTGTATTCACGGTAACTGATGTAAGTGGAAACACATCCACATGCTCCGCGCGGATTACCATCAACGATGCCACCCCGCCCACTGCGGTATGTAAAGACATTACCGTTAATTTGAGCAATGGTCTCAGTCCTCACCCTTCTATGGATGCTTTTGTTTCCACACAACTAACCGGCAACCAAAACTACAGTCAAAATGTGGGTATGGCCTTCCAGGTCATTTCACCTATCTTGGTGACTAAATTAAACGCTTACGACGATGGAGTGAATGGATATGCCGTACCAGTAACCATTGGTATTGTTCGCAACAGCGATGGGGCGGTGGTAGCCGGACCGGTTAATTTTATTGGCGGAAGCGACCCAGTATCGGGATTCTATAGAACCAAGTCAATTACTCCAGTGGTTCTTACCCCTGGTGCTTACACAGTGGTTTATTTCGACCCTGCAGCTGGTGAGCCTATTGGAAATAGTTCGATTGGATCAGGTTATCCACCCGTTTCCTTCCAGTCCAATGGGGGCTTGATTAGCTTCTTAGGCGCCTCCTTCGGAGGTACTAGCTTTGGTCTGCCTACTACCTCAGGTGGAAGCGGACTGGTTTACCATGCTGGCAACTTTACCTACGAATCCGCTAGTGAATTGGTCTTGGTGACTGGTGATATGCTGAATTCAGGTTCTTCGGATGATTGTATTTCTAACCTTAGTTTCGCACCTGCTGCCACTATTTTTGATTGTAGCGAGACAGGAACCCACCTAATCACCCTTACTGTATCGGATGCGCAAGGAAACAGCAGCACTTGTACTTCCAGAGTGACTGTACGCGATGTAACAGCTCCTGTGATTACCACTTGCCCAGCTAATTTGACGGTCAATGACTGCGATGACGTTATCCCATCTTTAACTGCAGGTGTGGTAGCAGATGATAATTGCGGTATTGCTTCTATCACTCAAAATCCAGTGGCCGGCACCGACTTTGGACAATCGAGTGGTGAGTCGACAATCATTACCTTTACGGTGACCGACGAAAGTGGAAATACAAGCACTTGTACGAACACGATTACGATTATTGACAATGTGAATCCACAAATCAGCTGTTCCGGTCCCATCTCAGTTCCTGCGGACATCAACAATTGCACAGCGGTGGTGACCTTTACCTTGCCTGTTTCCACCGACAACTGTCCTGATTTGACATTAACACAATTGACTGGTGTTGCTTCCGGCGCAGCGTTCCCACTTGGGACCACGGTTGTTGCCTTTTTGGCAGAGGATGAAGCAGGAAATACCAATACTTGCTCCTTCACAGTAGAAGTGTACGATAACCAGGCTCCTCAGGCACTTTGCCAGGACTTAACGGTAAATTTATCCGCTTCAGGCTTGGTCACAGTGACTGCTGCCCAGGTGAATGCCGGATCGAATGATAATTGTACTGGAATGGGTGCCCTGGTGTTGAGCCCAGCAAGCACTACCTATTCCTGCAGTAATATCGGTGATAATAATTTGGTGTTTGTGGCACAAGATGGCAACGGAAATACCGCCTCTTGCGTAGCTACGATCACGGTGCGCGATGTGACCGCACCCACGTTTACATGCCCGGCACCGGTCACCATGCCAAGCTGTAACTCCTTGGTTCCAAATGTAATCCTTGGCTTGAGCGCCAATGACGCCTGTGGTATTGCGAGCATTGTTCAGTCCCCGGCTCCAGGCTTGGATTTTGGAACCTCCAACGGGAATTCTGTAACCATAACAGTTACCGTAACCGATGTGAACGGAAACGTTCAAAGCTGTATCGTACCGGTTACGATCTCAGATGCGACCCCTCCAACGTTTGTAAATTGTCCCACAGAAATGGTGATGGTTGGCAACGACCCCTCTACATGCTCTGCAAAAATCAACTGGCAGGTACCCGTGGCACAAGACGATTGCCAACTCGTCTCTTTGGTACAAGCAGCTGGTCCTCTTCCAGGTTCTATCTTGCCTGTTACCTGCCCTCCGAGTCCATCGGTGGTCGTTTACCGAGCAACCGATGCAAGTGGTAACACCGCGACCTGTTCTATTCAAGTGCTGGTGGTGGATACCGAAAAACCAAAATTTGATGCGGACGTATTAATGCCCAATGATACAGTAGTCAATTGCCACCAGATTCCAACCAACTGTATTTTCAGACCATTGAACGTCTGCACACCCTTGAATAACAACGATGTAAACGATAATTGCAGCAGTCCAGCCAATATCACGTTAGGGTACAACCAGCAAAGCACCCAAAACAGCGATCCAGCTACCTGTGGACATTATAATTATACCTTGACCCGAACATGGACAGCTACGGATTGTAGCGGAAATACCCTAGCTCATACGCAAGTATTGACCGTCAGAGATACCACGCGTCCGGTAGCTATTTGCCAAAATATCACCATAACACTGAATGATTTTGGATTGGCCTCCATTACTCCCAAGCAATTGGATGGTGGCTCAACCGATAATTGTGCGGCCAATGCTAATTTGACATTTACCGCCAGCAAAACCAACTTTAATTGTGCGGACTTTGCAGTGAGCCCTGTAACGGTTGTTCTAACGGCAACGGATCCTTGCGGAAATTTCAGAACCTGCAATGCGAGTGTGACGATTTTGCAAGGAAACGGGGACTGCACTCCGGAATACGACATTAGTGGTTCAGACCCTTGTGTCTGCTTGGACAATGCAACTAACCTGGAGAACGGACAGTTTGGAGAATTTATCCAAATCCATGCGCTTCGTGGTCAAATTTGGACCGTACAATCCAGCACTGGTTTGATGACAAGCACCAGTCCAGCCCCTCCTGCTGCGCCAATTGCAGTATCGAATGGCACGGCCTTGACGGCAGGCAACCTGGATGGAATTGACAACGACGGTGATACTATTATTGACGAAATAGACGAGGCAGTGTACTTTACCCTGCAGGCCCGTCATGTGGATGCCATTGGATATTCAGCTACTTTTACCAACGGCACCAACTCCATTACCTTGTCCAACAAATGCCATTACCCAACCCCCTATTTCACCAATCTGACGGATCCATTCTGTATTTCTACTCCAGCCTTTTCAATTGGAGTTGCAGAAGTAAATGGCGCCACTGGAACGGTTGAAAATGTGACGATCAATGGCGTACCCGCTACCACCTTTAACGCTGCAGCACTCGGAGAGGGACTCCATACGGTTGCAGCAACGTTCAATGCAGGAGCTGCCCAAAATTTCCTGCAAATTAATGGTGTAACCATAACAGGAAGCAATTCTTCTGCACTTCAAGATCCCGGTTGTAGACAACGAATCAGCAAAGTAGTGGAAATTATAGGAACGCCTACGTCTGTTTCTTGCAGCGATTCTGTCCAGATTTCCCTGGATGAAACCTGTGTTTACAATATCGATCCAAGCACTGTTCTTACCGGAAATAGCTATGGCTGTTACGATGACTACTATGTTCAAATTGATAAAACACTGCCTTTGGGCAATGGCCCATGGCTTCCGGGAATCCTGACCGCTGCTGATATCGGACAAACTTACGGCTACCAATTGGTTCATATCCTCAGTGGAAATGTCTGTATGGGCGTCTTGAGAGTAGAGGATAAACTAGCTCCTGCGCTTACCTGCCCACCCAATATCACCATTGGATGCAGTGAAAGTACAGCGACTTCTAACACCGGAAATGTAGGCGTCACCGACTGCAGCGCGACAACGATTCAAGTAAAAGATTTTGAAACCATTTTTGCTCAGTGTAGTAATCCACGTGCACAGATAGAGCGGCAGTTTATCGTGACGGATGCTCCTGGAAATGAATCGATTTGTTCTCAGCTGATCACGATCCGTTCTTTTAGCCTCTCGGAAGTAGATATGCCAGCCGATCTGACCGTCAATTGCGAAGCGGTTAACCTAAATCCAAATGCGGTTGCTCCTGCCCAGACTGGTGCCCCCAATATTAATGGTGTCATATTGGGACAGGGCGGATTTTGCAGTGCCTACGTCAACTACACGGACGAGGCGTTTGATATCTGTGAGGGAAGTTACGAGATCCACCGCACCTGGAAAGTGGGAAATACCTGCTTGCCATTGGGTGCTGGTAACCCACTCGTGCATGTGCAGCGCATTCAGGTTTATGACCTGGGTGGCCCTCAGTTTGACTGCCCGGTAAACGTAACCGTTTCAACTGATCCAACCGGCTGCTGCGCTACCGCAGCTTTACCAAGCATGATTGTATCGGAGGGATGCTCCGGAATTGAAGAGCTTCAGGCGATGGTCTCCGGCTTTGATCCATTAAGCGGTAACACCATTACCTTCAATGTGGCGGGCACGCTCTCTAATTTCCCAGGCAATAACCCTTGGGATCCCGATACTTTGGCGCAGTTCAACAACACCCAGTGCTTGCCAATTGGTACCTATATGGTTATGTATACCGCTAAAGACCGCTGTGACAATACTTCTACTTGCTCCTTTGAGCTGATTGTGGAGGACCAAACGGCTCCTTTGGCCATCTGCGATGAAATCACTCAGGTAGCCCTCGGCATAGATGGTTCTGCGCGAGTTGCCGCAGTATCCCTCGACAATGGCTCGCTGGACAATTGCGGGCAAGTGTCCTTCAAAGTGCGTAGAATGGACTTGAATGATTGTCAGTCTAATAGTTTTGTTTACGATGAAGTTCAGTTCTGCTGTGATGACATCAACACCACTGTTCCAGTCATTATCCGGGTATACGATGCTCCTCAAGTTGGAGGTGCTCTTACTTTAGACGGCCATGTTGGAAATTACAATGAGTGTATGGTAGAGGTATTGGTGGAAGATAAAATCAGACCGATCTGTACCCCTCCAGCCAACGTGACAGTTTCCTGTGAGGCCTTTGACCCAAGTTTGTGGGCCTATGGAACCGCCACGGCGCAAGATAACTGCTGCTTTGATCAAATTGAGGAAACGGTACTGTACAATCAATTCGATAGTCTTTGTAACCGTGGAACGATTACTCGACGCTGGGTGGCAACCGACTGTTCTGGCAATACCAACTCTTGCCAGCAACGGGTGAATGTGACGTACAACCAGTATTTCTTCGTTAAATTCCCGAACGACGTTGTGGTTTCCAACTGTAATGGGACTGGATCCTACGGAACGCCAGAATACTTTGGCGCACAAGATTGTGAATTGATGTCCGTATCTTTTACCGATGAGATCTTCACATCGGTGCCAGATGCTTGCTTCAAAATTGCACGTACTTGGACCGTACTCAATTGGTGTACCTACAATCCTAACATTCCATGCGTAGTGGTGCCTAATCCTGAGCCAAGCACTATTCTGAACCACCCCACCAACTTAACAGGGGTAACCGTTTCTGCCTTCGGAAATACCGTCGTTGGCTGGGCGCCAACGCTTACCTCCCTGGTGCCGGGTGGACCTCAGCTGAACTTCTCTAATTATTGGAATGCCAACACCAGCTGTTACAAATACACACAGGTTATTAAAATCCTGGACACCACCGATCCAATCCAACTCTCCGCCACTTCACCTGAATTGTGCGGTGAATCGGTGAACGATCCGACGCTGTGGAATGCCATGTACTGGTTTGATGCCAATATCAATTCCCATGACTTGAGCGAAACCAGCGATCCAATTGAAGTGACGGCAACCGATGCTTGCTCTGGAGCCAATGTCCGCTTCCGCTACTTGTTGTTCCTGGATTTGAATGGAGATGGCTCCGCTGAAACGGTTGTCAACAGCGCAACAGCCACCACCAACACCGTTCGATTCAACAATATTGCTACTCCCAACTACGCCGGTGGAACTCCACAAGCATTTGATTTCCGCGGAGTACCCGCGAATCGCAAATGGCGCTTCGGAGTAGAAACCGATCCCGCAGTTGGTAATACCCGCACTGCACGCGTTACCTGGGAAAATGATTTGGGTGAAAATACTTCCCCAAAACTGCCTTACGGAAAGCACCGTATCCTCTGGATTATAGAGGATGGCTGTGGAAATGAACTCGTACAAGATGTTGACCTGGTCGCAGGCGACTGTAAGCCACCCACCGTGGTTTGTCTCAATGGCCTGAGCGTTAACCTGATGAATGTCAGCAATGGGATGGTTTCTGTCTATGCCAGCGATTTCTTGTTGTCAGCGGAAGATAACAGCACACCAAACAATTACCTGGTGTATGGTATTCGCCGTGCAGGAACGGGCACTGACTTCCCAGTGAATCCAGACGGAACCCCGCAAACAGAGATTGTATTTACTTGTGCAGATCTTGGAACACAATTGATCGAACTCTGGGCAGCAGATGTGGCTGGAAATGCTGATTTCTGTGAAACCTATGTGCTCGTTCAAGATAACATCGGTATTTGTAACAACAGCGCCGCTACGGTAGCTGGAGCGCTTCAGACCGAAGAAGGGGAGGGCGTTCAGGACGCAACCGTGGAATTGAACGGTGTAGCGAATGGTTTGCCTTCTATTAATGAGGTTTTCTCTAATGTGAATGGAGGATACCAATTCTCCAACGCTCTTCCATTCGGAGCAGATTACAGCGTCACCCCGCACTCCGATTCCGATCCATTGAATGGGGTGAATACCTACGACCTAGTCCTAATCAGCCGTCATATCCTGGGTATCGAACCGCTTTCAAGCCCTTACTTGTTGATCGCGGCAGACGTGAACAAATCTGGGACCGTCACTACCTTCGATATCGTTGAATTGAGAAAACTCATTCTCGGAGCTTATCCAGAACTGCCCAACAACAGCAGCTGGCGTTTTATTGATGCGAATCAACAATTCAGCAGTCCCGATAATCCGTTCGCGGATATTATACGGGAAAATATCAGTGTGTCGCAACTACAATCCAGTACCTGGAACGATGACTTCGTAGGGGTGAAAGTAGGGGATGTGGATCATTCAGCGATTCCAAACAACCTAGTGTATTCTGACGATCGTACATCTTCCAGCCTGTTGTTTGACCTGGAAGACAGGGACGTTGCAACAGGAGAAGTGATTGAAGTGCCATTTACCGCTGATCAAGTAGTATCCGCCTACCAATTCACTTTACAACTGAATGGTATGAAGGTACTCGATATTCTTCCCGGAGAAGGCATGGATTTGGGCCAGTTTGCAGTATTCAACGATGCGACTGGCGATAGGGTCACGACCGCATGGGATCAGCCTTCGGGTCAATCAGTTAAAGCGCGGTTTGTGCTGCGTCTCCAAGCTGAACAATCTGGAAAACTGAGCAAACTCCTGAAAGTATCCAGCAGCATCACCCGCGCCATGGGCTTTACGGAGCGCGAAAAGTTAGAAATAGGCCTTCGGTTTAACCAAAATGGTCAACCAGCTTTGAGCGGTGTTGGGTTTGAATTGTACCAAAATACACCCAATCCATGGGTGAGCACTACCCAAATTGGCTTCCATTTACCCACTGATGAGGAGGAAGTTAAATTGACGGTGTACGATGTAACTGGCAGGGTGCTCTACAGCGAACAAAAAGCATTTGAACGCGGCTATCATTTCTTTAATCTTGACAAAAGCCTGGTCGATTTCGTCGGAACCCTCTTCTATAGGGTCGAAACGGTACAAGAAAGTGCTGTGAAAACGATGATTAAAACCCGGTAGTAATCCATTTAATCCGCCTAAGTATGCCGCCATAGTCGAGGAAAAGCGCTCGCTATGGCGGTTTTTTTATTTTTTTCGGAAAATGGGGAACCTTCTATCCCCCAGCAAGGTTTTAAGCGCAACGTTTTGTCTATTTTTCCCGAAAAAAAAGAAAAAACACCATTACTGAAATACAACCAAGTGAACCCTTCCCAATGAAACCAAGAATCCTTTTTAACCAGCCATCCACTCCCTTTTTCCCAACCGCCTTTCAAGACGATACCGCCATGCTCCTCGCACCCCATTTACGTGATTTATTACCGGAAATTGAATTCCAAACGGCCAGAAGCAGTGGAAAGGGTGGGCAAAACGTCAATAAAGTGGAAACAAAAGTGGAACTTCGGTTCTCTGTACGTACCTGTACCCGCCTCACCGAAATGCAACGGCAGGTCCTTCTCCGCAAATGGGAAGGGAAACTTACCGACGAGGGCATCCTAATCATCACTGACCAGACATCCAGAAGCCAGCTGACCAACAAACAAAATACCCTAAAAAAACTGCAAGAACTAATCCGAGTCGCCTTTATTCCAGAGAAAAAGCGTAAAAAATCTCTCGTTCCTGCCGGGGTCAAAGCAGAACGCCGAAGGGCCAAAGAAACCCGTGCGGAAGTAAAGCGCCTCCGCGCCAAACCAATCCTGTAGATTATCCCAGTTGAACCGCTTT
>CANHDG010000027.1 GCA_947459365.1 Saprospirales bacterium | reverse complement strand
TTGTAATTGTTCCAGAAGACGCTGGAGTTCTTCTGGAGAGTCGGTGCTGACAAGACGCGCTTTTTGGTCTGTTTCTGCGATGGATGCGGCGCACTCACAATAGGCGGTTGCTAGCTGTTCGAGTCGTTTGGGGGGAGTATTGGGGCTGCTACAGCTAAAGCTAATAATGGCAAGTGCCAAGAATGATGCGAATGTCTTTAGTTCCATAATTGGTTGCAAAGGTACAATCTTGTTGAAACATAATTTTTTCCAGTATTCTTGAAATAAATTTTTCATATTTGCCCGTAGTTGAGTGATTTGTGCAGACATTTGGTTTTTATGTTTTTTATACGATATGTATCATCAATTGATAAAAAAGGCACTCGTTATATTTTGCTGGGTTTTAGCTCCTAGCTTGGGGATATTCGCTCAGTCGGTGGCTGAGCTAGAAAAGAAACTAGCAAAATCGCAATCGAAAAGTGAGAAAATGAATCTTCTTTACCAGATTGCTGAGAAAACGCTTGCTTCCAGCCCGACAAAATCTGCTGATTATGCTCACCGGGCTAGTATGTTAGCATCAGAGTTGGGGGAAAAAAGACGTGAATCAGAGTCCATTTATTTGAGTGCGGATGCGCTGATGCGTTCGAGAAAATGGAAGGAGGCCAGTTCAAGATTTAACTGGGCGTGGAACACCGCCCGCAATTATGGACACCGTGACATGGCGTTGCTTTCCGCAGAGAAGCTGCAGGAAATTGCTCGCAAAAACAGTGATGAGTACGAAGAGCTGAAGTGGGCAAGGGAGGTAATTGGCTATCTTAAAGAAAGCAGTGGACGATCTGGAGGTGTAGGCGACGCTGGTGGGAAGATGACTGCTCAGTTGGCGGCATTGGAATCGGAGAATACTCGTTTAAAAGGGGAGTTAGAACGATTGAGTGGCCAGAGTCAGGAGTATGAGAGTGCGTACAAGGCGACAGAAGAGCAATACAAGCAGGAGCAGGAGAAGATACAAACAGTTATTTCTCAAAAAGAAGAGGAACTCACCCAAATTGCGCAACAAAAATTGAAGACGGACTCTCTTCTTGGAGTAAAAGCCAAGTTGATAGCAAGTATGAGTGCAGATCAAATGGCAGACGCCATGTTACTGGCTCAACAGGAGCGGACGCTTCAAGAGCAGCAGACCCAAATTGCTGAATCAGAGCTTGCGAACGAGCGTCAACAAAATATTCAAAATTTATTAGCGGCTTTCGCCCTTTTTGTGCTCATTTTAGCGGTGTTGTTTTTTATCCGATTCAGGGCAAAGCAACGTACTGCTAATGAGTTGAGTGAAAAAAACCGTGTTATTGAGGAAGAACAAAAGAGAAGTGATGGGTTATTGCTAAATATTTTACCACCTGCCATCGCACAGGAACTGAAGCAAAAAAACCGAGTGGCTGCTCGTCTTCACGAAAGAGCAACAGTTATGTTTATTGACTTTACGGGTTTTACGCATGTATCAGAAAAGTTGACTCCAGAGTCGTTGGTCAGGGAGTTGGATTTTTGTTTCTCCAATTTTGACAGAATTATTAGTCAGTATCGAATTGAGAAAATTAAAACGGTTGGTGATGCTTATATCTGTGCAAGTGGGCTTTCTGACATGAATGCTAGTCCGAGCGATATGATAAAAGCGGCATTGGAGATTCAGGATTTTCTACTTTATGTAAAAGCGGAGCGTCAGGGTCAGGGTTTACCCTATTTTGAAGCGCGATGTGGTATTCACACTGGGCCAGTGGTAGCGGGGGTAGTTGGTGCGAAAAAGTTTGCTTATGATATTTGGGGGGACACGGTTAATATTGCTGCCCGAATGGAAGAGACCTGTGAGCCCGGGCGAGTAAATATTAGTGAGGATACCTATTGGTTGGCCAAGTACGAGTTTGAATGGATTAATCGAGGGAAAGTGGCAGCTAAGAATAAAGGGATGATGGATATGTTTTATGTTGCCTCACTTAAGTTGTAGCCTAGGCACAGGAAATAACGTTATAGATCACACTAATTAAAAATAGCATATGGCACTTTGGGGAATTGATCTTGGAGGAACCAAGATAGAGGGGATTGTTGTGGAGAGTAAAGAGCACTTAACACCTTTAGCTCGTTTAAGGGTAGCTACGGAGGCACATTTAGGATACCAGCATATACTCGGTCGAGTGAAGCTATTGGTGGAAAGGTTAATAGAGGAAACCGGATTGCGGCCAACTTCGCTGGGGGTTGCGCTTCCGGGAACGTTGGATCCAATTACAGGCTTGATGAAAAACGCGAACACCACGGCATTAAATGGGATGCCGTTCGATCGTGATTTAGAATTGGCTTTGGGTATTCCTGTCAAGCTATCCAATGATGCCAACTGTTTTGCTATTGCAGAGACTCTCATGGGCGTGGTTCCAGATCTTTTGCCAGAGGCCCAGGTCGTATTTGGGATTATTATGGGGACAGGAGTAGGTGGGGGTGTGGTCGTTCGGGGTCAGGTAATAGGTGGTAGGCAGGGTATTGGTGGGGAGTGGGGACATAATCACTTGGATGATAGTGGGGGGAAATGTTATTGTGGACGGACAGGTTGTGTGGAGACGGTGTTTTCGGGTCCTGGCTTAGAGCGATATTATCAGGGGCTTTCGGGTGTAGCATTACCTTTAAAGGAAATCGTAGGCCGTGCAGAGGCAGGGGAAGATATTTATGCTGAGCGCACGATGCAGCGTCTTGTTCAGTCGTTTGGTAGGGCGGTGGCGACGGTAATTAACATTATTGATCCCGACGTTGTAGTTATAGGTGGTGGGGTTGGAAATATTGACCGTATCTATACCGAAGGCGTTGATCAAGTTCGAACCCATGTTTTCAACCATCGCTTAGATACTATTTTTACGAAGCCAAAGCTGGGGGACAGTGCCGGTGTGTATGGTGCGGCACTTCTTTAGGCTAATAATTTACGGCTGAAAGATTGGATAGAGTATGGTTTTTACTCCATTTGAATTGATTTTATAAAATTTTCCGTCTTCAATTAGGAGTGTTTCCAAAAGGTTCATTCGTAGATTCTCCTCATGGAAGACATCCACACAGACTACTTTGTGATCGTAAAGAAGTTGAATCTCTTTACAGAGCGTATGCCCAATTATGACATGATTAGCATCATAAGTAGTTAAGGCTTCATCAACAGCCGATTGGCTTGTTTTTTGTCTGGCCATATCCCGGTACCAAAAAGGACCTTTCATAGTGTCAAAAATCAGGGCTCTTTCTGGATTATCTGGGCTAGAAGGGTTTTTCCCGTAGTATTTTTGGGCAATATGATTGATTTGATCGAGGCTCAATCCACTTTGCACCAGTTCTGGGCTGATTCCTCCGTGACAGAACAGTAGGTTTCCTACTTTTTCTATTGCGTTTTTTGAGCGGAGCCATCTACCCAGCTCGGTATGTTGACTGTACCAGTTTTCGTAGGGCTCACCGTATGCGCGTGCATTTTTGAGGTACTTTTCGTGGACATACTGAGCTTGGCCGGCTAGGTTCAGTAATTCATGGTTTCCCATAATAAAATGCACTTCTCCACCGACGGCCCGTGCTTCTTGCTCTAATTTATAAGCTAGCCAAAGACATTCAGTTACTTGAGTTCCCCGGTCAAGGTAATCCCCAAGTAGCACGAGATGGCCTTTTTCGAATGTCCAAGAAAAGTCACTATTGATTACCCCTGCTCCTGAAAGTAGGCGTTTAAATGCTTCGAAATTTCCTTCAATATCGGAGATGACGAGTATTTTTTCAGGAAGTTGTGGGGTAACAGTATTGGGTGGAAGGATGGAGTCCATGATGCCGAACGAGAATGTTTCGTCCGAATCGGGGACATTACAGGTTAGGATAAGGTTTTTGGTGGTGGGGTAGGTTTTCTTCTGGAGGACAAGTTGTTGGTTATCGCGGGCTATGGCCTTAACGACCACGGAATGTTTTTTGTAAAATACATGGGGGCCATCCACGGCAGCTTTTGTGGTATGAAGTGGAAGGATGGTATTCTCATGAACAGAAGAAGAGGCACATCCGAGGCAAATGATAAAGGTTAACCAGCTGATTCTTGGTGAGAATTGCTTCATTTATTTAGAAACGAGGCGGTTTTTTTCGTCTGGGAAAACGGCGGTTGGTTTGAATTCCCGTGCTTCATCTGGGGTCATGTAGGCATAAGAGATAATAATGACAACGTCACCTACTTGAACCAATCTTGCGGCGGCTCCATTGAGGCATATTACTCCACTATTTCGTTCTCCACGGATTACATACGTTTCAAATCGGGCCCCATTGTTATTGTTTACTATTTGCACCCGTTCTCCCTCCATGATATTAGCTGCTTCGATCAGTGCTTCATCTATGGTGATACTTCCGATGTAATTCAAGTCGGCTTGGGTTACTGTTGCCCGATGAATTTTACTTTTAAAAACTTGTATAAACATGGGTGAGGGTTAATTGTCGAAGAATTGGGTGCCATCATTGGCCATTTTTCGGAGAAGGGAGCAGCAACGGTAGCGATCCTCTAAGTATTCTACATAAAGAGTATCCATAATTCGAACGATTTCTGCGATTCCAATTTCATCTGCCCATGTAAGCAGGCCTTTTGGATAATTGACACCATAGACCATTGCTTTTTCAATATCATCCCTGGTTGCAATACGGAGGTAAAGTGCTTCTGCCGCTTCATTTATCAGCATAGCCAGGATGCGTTTTAGGATATAGTCGCCCAGTTGGCTATCAGTGTTGGGTAATGCACGAGGGGCAGCTCCTTCTCTGTAGTCATAGAATCCTCGACCTGTTTTTCTTCCCCAGTAGTGTGCATCCTTGAGTCGTTTTTGAGTAAACGAAGGTTTATATCTGGGATCGAAATAGAAGGCGCGGAAGACGGTTTCTGTGACGGTGTAATTAATATCGTTGCCGATAAAATCCATCAATTCAAATGGGCCCATTTTGAAACCGCCGAGGGTCTGCATTGCCCAATCGATGGTCACTTCATCGGCGATACCTTCTTCGAGGATTCGGAGGGCTTCTCCATAGTAGGGTCGTGCTACCCTATTTACGATAAAGCCGGGAGTATCTTTTGCTTGCACCGCGATTTTTCCCCAGCTTGTTACTAATTGGTACGCTTTATCGGCGATTTCAGGCGATGTTTGAATGGCTGGGATAATTTCAACCAGGCGCATCAAGGGGGCTGGGTTGAAAAAGTGAATTCCGATTACCCGTTCTGGATGTTTAAGATTCGCCCCCATAGCGGAGATGGATAATGAGCTGGTGTTACTAGCTAGAATGGCATTTTCTGCTACTACAGCCTCCATGCTTTTAAAGGAAATCTGCTTAGCCTCCATATCTTCAGCAATGGCTTCGATGACCATGGTGCAGTCCTTAAAGTCGCTCATATGGTCGGAGAATCGAATCCGACTATTCAGAGCATAAGCGTCGGCATCAGAGAGTTTCCCTTTGTCTACTAATTGTTTAAGGGTGATTTGTATGTTTTTTGTGCACTTGTGAAGGGCTGGGGCGAGGTGATCGCACATAACCACCTGGTGTCCTGCTGCTGCTGCTACTTGGGCAATACCACTTCCCATGGCGCCAGCTCCTAAAATACCGATCGTATCCATCGAATCTACAAATTCTGCGGGGAGATAAAAGAGGGGCAAATATAAAGAAGATCTGAGTAGTAGCAGGAAAAAATCGGGTAATATGACTAAATTCCCCAACCCTCTGCTCTGATTATTGTTACCTTTGCACTCTTAATTAAACATAAGAACTGTCTTCAAAGTTCATCATCAACCATTTGCTAGAATCAGTGCCTGAATTTCAACTTAACACCATCGAAGAAGCGCTGGCAGAATTACGTGCTGGTAAGGTTATAATTGTAGTCGACGACGAGGATCGCGAGAATGAAGGTGATTTTATTTGTGCGGCGGAGACTGTTTCCTCGGAAACCATCAATTTCATGGCTACCCACGGAAGGGGGTTGATTTGTACCCCAATGGAGGAGAAGCGGGCGGAGGAATTGGATTTGCCTCTAATGGTCAGCTCGAATACAGCATTGCACGAAACAGCATTTACGGTATCCATTGATTTGATGGGGCATGGTTGTAGCACAGGAATTAGTGCCTATGACCGTTCTACGGGAATTAAATGGTTGACGAATCCAGCTGCTAAAGCAAGTGATTTTGCTCGGCCTGGTCATATTTTTCCACTAAGGGCCAAAAATGGGGGGGTGCTAAGGAGAACTGGGCATACGGAGGCAGCGGTTGACTTGGCACGGATGGCAGGACTTTACCCGATGGGCGTGTTGGTAGAAATATTGAATGCGGATGGTACAATGGCCCGGCTGCCTCAGCTGGTTGAAATTGCGGAGCAGCATTCACTGAAAATTATTTCTATTGATGATTTGGTTGCGTATCGGATGCGTACAGAGCGACTGGTAAAGAAGGCGCTTACCACTGAGATGGACACGGTTTTTGGCCGGTTTGAGGCTCATGTCTATGTGGATTTAACCTCTGGAGATGAGCATCTAGCACTTACAAATGGGCGTTGGGAGGAAGAAGAAAGTGTGTTTGTACGTGTCCACTCAACATCAGAGACGGGTGATATATTAGGTGCACTTTTGGAGGATTACAATGGCCAAACCGCCAAGTCCTTACAATTGATTCAGGAGCGTGGAAAGGGTGTGTTTGTATATCTTCGCCAGAGCGATAAAAGTCGGACCTTGTTGGCTCAGCTTAGCCGGTATAAGTCGTTGCAGGAAGCAGATTCCTCCCAACCATTCGAGCTCAATTCTCCGATGGGTAAAAAGGATTTTGGGGTGGGTGCCCAAATTTTGAGAGATTTGGGAGTTTCAAAAATCCAATTATTGACTAATCATCCTCGTCGGAGGATGGGCCTGATTGGTTATGGATTGGAGATTGTTGAAAACATCGAACTTTAAATCTACTAATTCAAATAGACGTATGGTAACTCCTTATAAAGATGTAGATTCGGGTAAGAAAGAGCAGGTGGAGCGGATGTTCGATAATATTGCTCCCAAGTACGATTTGTTAAATCGGGTACTTTCGCTTGGTATTGATGTGTGGTGGCGGAAAAGGGCTCTTTCCTATTTGCGGGAAGACAAGCCTCAGGTATTATTGGATGTGGCGACAGGCACTGCCGACGTGGCTATTATGGCTGCAAAAATGTTGCAACCAAGGAAAATAGTTGGAATGGATATTTCTCGTCAGATGTTGGATTTTGGTCAGGTTAAAATTGAAGATCAACGATTAGATGAGATTATCTCTTTGGAGCAAGGAGACAGTGAACATTTAAAATTTGCTGATCAATCCTTTGACGCGGCAACTGTTGCATTTGGCGTTCGAAATTTTGAACATTTAGAAAAAGGCCTTGCTGAGATGAACAGGGTACTGCGTCCTGGGGGGCGCATCGTGGTGTTGGAATTTTCCAAACCACATCTTTTTCCTTTCAAACAGCTTTATAATTTCTACTTTAAATACGTTTTACCATTCATTGGTCGTTTAACTAGCCGGGACGTTCGGGCATACACTTATTTGTTTGAGAGTGTGCAAGTTTTTCCTGAAGGTGACGCATTTTTAGGTATTCTATCAAAAACAGGTTTTAAGCAAGCACAATGCGAACGACTTACCCTTGGAATTTGCTCTATTTATACCGCAGTAAAATAAAAGCAATTGGCATATTAGCGATTGCGGTATTTATGTCTGCTCAATCAGTTCAGGCGCAGTACCAGCAGGGGAATTTCAATTTTTTGGATTTCCAGGCAAAGCAGTATTACTTTGGAATTACACTGGGATATAACCAGGGTAATTATCGGATTTTTCACTCCAATAATTTTATTCGCAATGACTCTTTTGCTAGGGTTGAGTCAGTTGGAGGTCCTGGTTTTAATCTAGGGATTGTGTCAAATCTTCGGTTGGGGGATTATTTTGATTTGCGTTTTTTACCCACTTTATCTTTTGCGGAGCGAAATATCCGCTATACCCCACCCTCTGAAGCTCTACGGCCATTGAATCGGCGGATTGAATCGGTTTTAGTAGAAATGCCCTTTCATGTTCGTTACAAGTCGGCCCCCTACCATGATTTCCGGCTTTTTGTAATTGGTGGGGTCAAGTACTCATTTGATGTGGCCAGTGATTCTAGATCTCGGCAGGCCGCTGGTTTGGTGCGGATTTCTCCAACCGACTTTCAGTTTGAATATGGAACCGGAATTCAGTTTTTCTTTCCCTATTTTATATTTTCTCCGGAGATTAAGATCTCTCAAGGAATTAACAATGTGCTGATCTTTAATAATAATTTAAAACAGAGCACCGTGTTGGAGCAGGTGATGAGTCGAACATTTACCCTCTCCTTTCACTTTGAAGGGTAATCTTTCCTTTGCGTGCACTACGTTTTGATGGGGGTTAGGTTTGAGTCTTATTGAAGGTAAAGACAAGCGTTGAGTGGAGGAGCAAGGAAGATCGTATTTGCTTAGTTCAGATTGTCCACCAATTGTTATGAAGGTTACCACCCTCAAGGTTGTCTATTGGCTTTAATTGCTAATAAATCATTAACAGTTCTTTTGTTGCGAATTAAATAAGAAACAATACCGTTCTTTGTAGACGCTTAATTAATGTAGAATTCTAAAAATGGCATTTAAAAAACTGATACTCATTTGTTATTGTGGGTTGCTTTCAGCTTTCAGCTTGCTAACAGCACAGGGTAGCACCTATTCCTTCAAACCGTTTAAGCACCTAGAACATACGGCAATAAAAAATCAGCATCAGACGGGTACTTGTTGGGCCTTTAGTACCGCATCCTTTTTAGAAAGTGAGGTAAAACGAATTAGTCAAATGGATGTTGATCTCTCAGAGATGTTCATTGTTCGTCAGGTGTATAAGAAAAAGTGTGAAAATTTTGTTCGTCGACAGGGGACGGCCCAGTTAGATGAGGGTGGTCTTGCGCATGATTTAATTAATGCGGTTCAAGAGGCAGGTATTGTTCCTGAAGAGATTTACCCTGGCCGTAAAGATGTAGAGGAGCCTTTTAATCATGCGGCATTGGTAAAAAAATTAAAAAACCTCTGTTCTGATTTTGTTAAAAAAGGAAAAGATGGTAGTCTGCCCAAAGACTGGCTTCAGCAAATTGACTTAGTATTGGATGAGGAATTTGGCATTCTTCCAAAGAAATTTTCGGTGGGTAATCGGTTGTTTACCCCTACTATTTATAGGGATTATTTAGGGATTAACACTTCGGATTATATTACGTTGACTTCTTTTATGCATCATCCGTTTCACCAGGATATTATTCTGGAGATTCCAGACAATTTTGCGAATGGAACCATGTACAATGTGCCGATTGATGAGATGATGCGGGCATTGAATTATTCTGTTCAGCAGGGCTATACAGCGACCTGGGATGCTGATGTCAGCAACGAAGGCTTTTCTGCTCAAAATGGATTGGCAATTTTACCTGCCATAAAATGGGCTGAAAAGACCAATAAAGAACAAGCTACTGCATTTCAGTCTTCAGAGCGGGAGCTGCCAGTTTCGCAGGAATACCGCCAGGAGTTATTTGATCAGCAGGTCACCATGGACGATCATTTAATGCATATAGTTGGTATTGACAGTGAAGTGTCCAAGGCTGGTATTTTTTATTTGGTGAAGAACTCTTGGGGCACTATTTCTGATGCAAAGGGTTACATTCGAGCCTCTGAGGCCTATCTTCGGCTTAATACCATTTCCATCACGGTGAATAAAAAAGCATTACCCTTGGATTTACAGCAACGTTTGGGAGTGGCAGAAGGGGAACCGGCCATTCAACACTCTGTGCCAGCTGTTCGTGAGGAAACTCCTAAGCCAGCTGCTCCAACGAAACAACCTGGGAAAGTGATGAAAATGACTCCTGTAGCTAAAAAGGCTGCTCCGGGGTATGATAACTAAGCGTGGGCCGATGCGCTTACTCAGACTGGCGATAGTAGGGTGCTTGTTGAGTGCTCCTTTGTCAGCTGTAGATGCCTTACGCCTTAATTAAACCACTGCGTTCATTACTTTCATTGTAAGCAGGTACCGATTTCGATTTGTTATGCGAACCTTTCAATGGCTTTTTGTTATTGTTTGGCTACAACAGCTCCCGAATGTTCTGAATGCTCAGGACAAGGAAGTTCGTTTGAACGCTGTCATATCAACTCGAGAGGTGGTGGAAGGCGCGCATTTCGAGGTTACGTACCAATTGTCTGGCAGTAATAGTGGGGATCTTCTTGCTCCGAACTTTAGTCCTTTTCAGCGGTTGGGGAATACGCAAGAACTTTCTGGGATGCAGTTTGTAAATGGCTCTGTTTCAGCTCATCATACATGGGTATTTAGTTTAACTGCGCCAGCGTCTGGTGAGTATACTATTCCTCCTGCGGAGGTGCAGCTAAAAGGGAAGGTATATCGTTCAAAAGAGCTAAGAGTCCGCGTTTTACCTGCCACAAAAGTCAAGTCTGGAGGCCCGTTGTCGATCCCGGCTGGGGCGGATCCTTCTGTTTTTTTATTGATGGAGGTGAATACTGCCAGCGTGTATGTTGGTCAACAAGTAGTAGTAAAGGTTTACTTGTACACAAAAAGGGCACTATCCGGCGTGAATCTGGTACGGCTACCGGAACTATCATCAGGAAACTTAAAAGAGTTAGAGCGGTATAATGAGGCAGAGGAGCAGGTGACAGTTGGTGGGGAGCGGTATAATCGACTGCTGGTATATGCTGGTTCATTTTTTGCGGAAGCGCCAGGGAGGGTTGTTGTTTCTCCAGCGGTGATTAATACAGCGGTGGTATCTAGCAATCCATTTCAGTCGTATCGGACGATTCAGCTCGCTTCTTCTCCCCTATCTTTGGACGTTATGAAATTGCCTTTGCCCATACCTGATGGTTTTTCTGGGTTAGTTGGTCAATATGAGGTAGAGGCAATTATTAATATTGATTCAATTTTGGTGGGTGAGGCTGCTGTTTGTACGTTATCCATACAAGGAAATGGAAATTCAAGGCTACTTGAGTTGCCGAAGGTGGGAGTTTCGGAGGGCCTTAAGGGATATGAACCTATTGTAAAAGAGGAGGAAGTATATGAGAATGGCCGGGAGTTGGCGCACCGTCAGTTGTTAGAATACACTGTATCTGCCCTATCTGAGGGTATGCAATTTATTAAGCCTTCGCTCATCTGGTTTGACCCTGATAGCAATAAATACGTTCGGTATGAACCCATCATTTCCATCAAAGTGGGCCCTAAGCAGAAAGGTGAGCTTTTCCCAACTAGCGTAGGTGGTGGTGAATTTTGGACAGTCGCCCGAAAAGTGGGTTTGGGGTCAATCGTTGTTGCGCTTGCGGTGCTGGCTGGCTATTTTGTAGTTGATCGGAAGAATAAGATGCAGATTGCTATGCCGGCACCATCTTCTGTACCCCGGGAAGTTTCTACCGTCGGTTTGGGACAGGAGCTTTTGGTTGAGGAAGAAAAGCCTACTGGATTTTATGCGCAAGTCTATTGGGAAGTTCGACGTTATTTTGCAAATAGGTTGGGGGTTGCCCCTGAGGAGGTAAGTAAAAAGTTAGTGAGTCGTTGGATGGAGGAGAACGGCTATAGCATTTCTGCCATGTCGGATATGCAGTTTGTATTTAATACCTGTGAACAGGCGCTTTATGCTGAGCAGGATCACAGTGCTGATCATGTGCTTATTGAAGGTAAGGTAAAGCTACTCTTGAGTGGAGTTGATTATTAGTTATGAGATGAGTGAGTAAGCCTTGTTAATTAAAAATAAAATCATACGTTAAACAGAATAAAGGTGATTAATTATGATCAAGAAACTGTTGTTTATTCTCGCGTTTATGGAGTTATCTCTTGTATCAGCTGCCCAACAATCTCCTTTTGGTCAGACTTTTGAGCAAATGCATCGGATGATGTTAAAGGGCATGTTAGGAGATACAACGATAGCACTTCGTCTAGGTGAGAGCCATCGTTTTCCGATGGGTCCTGATTCTTCTTCTTTTTTTTATTTCAGAGTGGACACAACTTTTCAGGGAGGGGCTATGCATGATTTTTTTAGGATGGATCCATTTAATGATCGTTTGGGAGAAGGAGGTGCAGATGACTTTTGGGGTTTTGGTCGGATGATGCGTGAAATGCAAGAGATGCAACGTCAGATGCTTGGTATTTCTCCAGAGCAGGCTCCTGATTCTGGTGAGGAAGAAATATTGCCAGAGGAACGAATTCGAAAGCAAGAGGAAGGGTCTGAGAAGTCAAATAAGCCTCCTGTGTCTGCTCCAGCGCCCACTAAGATTAAAACAATTCGAATATAAAATTCAACCTTTATCTTTGCGGGCTGTTAAAGTTAGATTACAAAACAATTTTATGTCGAAAAACGAACAATTAGACGTTATTATTTATCGAGTACGTGATCAAGGACTGGAGGTATTTTTAGTCAACCCAGAGGGAACTCCTTTGGAGGGCCAGAGTCCTGTTCCTTCTGCTGATCGGACAGATCGATTGATGTCTACCTCTGGAAGTATTGAGTTGGATTCTTATACGGATACAGAAGGATTGGAGCGTAAAGCGATTGCAATTGAGGCGGATTGGCATGAAATTCCTTCCTTGCGTGCTTTGATGTACGAAGATTATAGGGTGGCGAAAGAGAAGGCGCGTCAGCATTTGAAAAGTTTAATCCCTGATCAAGAGCAGGGTACTTACGTTGCTATAAAGGATGCTTTCAAGCGGGTGTTGCCTGAGCAATATGCCTTTTTAAAGGAGTTAAAGGACATAATTGTGGATAAGAATCAGACAAAATACATCTAAACTAGTCGTTATTTGCTAGTTATTAACGCCTCGAATGAGCAATAATGCCGTTCGGGGCGTTACTTTTGTATGGTATTTTATAGATGAATTCGTTCGATGTGTTTTAATTGGACGTAAAAATTATTAGAAAACGTAAATCAGTTATGAGGAAATTGTTCTTTCTTTTTTTGCTTGCACTGCCTTTTGGTCTTATTGCGCAGCAATCGGCAACAAGCAAGGCTAAGAAACCTGCTACGACCACCAAGCCGGCTGCTGTATCGACCACCAAACCCACCCCAATTGCTTCTATTCGGGTTATTTGTAGTGTGATTGAGCCCCCAAGTCCTATGGACAGCCTTAATTTATATGAGTATGCTGGATATGGGATGCGTAAGATAGCAGCAGCAGCATCGGACGGTAAAGGGGTTTATACTCTTACAATTCCTGGAGGTCCCCTTAAATTTTATGGAATTGGGTTTAACGAGGCTAACACTGGTAGGGTTGTTTTGGGAGATGAGCCGGAGGTGAAGCTCTGGGCGAACGCTCAGTTTATGGATAGGGCAAGGACATTAGGATCCAAGCAGAATGCAGGATTAGAGCAGGTAATTCGCAAGATGTCTGTTTATCAGATGACCAATTGGAATGATCCAGAATTGTATAAAGAGCGGGTATCGTATGTAGATTCCTTAAAGAAGGCAGGATCTTTTTTTTGGCGTTCAGCAAATTTGCTCTCTCCGCCGTTTTTCCAGGGAAAAGATGTAAACAGGGAGGGAGAATATTATGGGATGAATTGGTTTAGTCATGTAGATTTTAATGATCGCGTATATGATCAATATCCGGATGTTTATTTTGCTTTTGCTGCATTTGCAAATCGGATTTCGAGTATGACCAACCAAGAGGATGAAGTGCGGTTGTGGTGTGAAACGCAGCTGAAAAGAATACCAGCGAATTCGGAAGCGTATCGTTTAGCCCTTGGGGGTATTTTGCGTACGTTTCAACAACGCCAGATGATGGCCAGTTTTGCGCGTTTTGCCAAGGAGTATGTGGATAAGTATGAGAATAAAGATCGCGGGGAGATGGAGAGTTTAAAGTTTGAGTTAGCCAAGGCGGGAACTTCAACTCCTGGGATGGCTGTACCGGACTTGATTGGTATGACCCCTGAGAATGAGTCGTTTTCTTTATCTGCTCTTCGTGGCAAGATTGTATTAATTGATTTTTGGGCTAGTTGGTGTGGACCTTGTAGAAAGGAAAACCCCAATGTTCGAGCGGTTTATCAGAAATACAAGGATCAAGGTTTTGAGATATTGGGTGTAAGCCTTGATCGGGATGCCGTCGCATGGAAAAAGGCCATTGCCGATGATCAGCTTCCATGGAAACACATAAGTGATTTGAAAGGTTGGCAGAGCTCGCACGCGGCGCTTTATTCTGTATCTTCTATTCCGCAGACCCTTTTAATTGACAGGGATGGTAAGTTAATTGTTCGAAACCTTCGAGGAGAGGGTCTTAAGACCAAGCTTGCTGAGGTTTTCGGAAACTAAAAAAAACGGCTGCTCACCTGAGCAGCCGTTTTTTTTAATCGTTATTTTCTTTCATGAACTGTGCTGCGGCATCCAATTCTTCATAGAATTCCTCTCCGTATTTTCGGATAATTGCCTCCTTTAGAAATTGGTAGACGGCGACTTGCTCTTGCCGACCTTTTTCGCAGGCAGCTGAGCAGATTTCCCACCGATCATAATTAAGTGCTTCAAAGCCTACTGCTTCGTTTTTTGCGACGCGAATTGGGTAAAGTTGGCAAGAAATAGGTTTTCGGAAGGGCACTTTCCCATCTCGCCAAGCTGTTTCGATTCCACATTGTGCGATTCCACCTGCCATAGTCATGTAGGCACAAGGTCCATTATCGACCAAGGTAGTTCCCCATTCTTCGGCTTCATTGAAGTAGACATATTTGCCTTGTGCTTCAATTGCCGCTACTCCAAGGGGGGATAGATAGGGCTTTACCTGCTCGAATACTTCATCAAGTATGGCAAGTTCATTTGCTTCTAGGGGGGCACCTGAATCACCCTCCCAGCAGCAAGCCCCTTTACAAGCCTGTAGGTTGCAGACAAACTGCTCTTGAATGATCTCGTCGCTAATAAGCTTATCTTGGATGACGATCATATAGTTATTTCGGGAGCAGGACTCCATTTTTTACTTTAAAATCAACCGCTCTAATTTTCAGAAGGTTATTTAACGGATTATCCTCTAGAACAAGAAAACTTGCTTCGTATTTGGGTTCAATTTTGCCAATTTTTCTATTGGGGAAGATAGCTCTTGGAGTACGCTCGCAGAGCGACTTCAGGACGGCATCTGCAGGTATATCGCCTAAGGCAAACCAATAATTCACCTCAGATCGGATGGTTCTGATTGGGTCGTCGGAGCCTACCAATACATTAGCACCTGCATCCAATAGTTTTTTTAGGGTTTTTTTATGGTATTCTCTAAGGCTACTGTGCAAGGTTCCTGTGTTTTGAGCCTTGGTGAGGAGTGGCACAATGGCGGTTTGTTTTTTTACTAATAGTTTGATATCGTTTTCGGTCAGGTCGTACGCTTTGGTATCGCCAGTTCCATCCCACTGCATTCCTGGCAGATTGGCAATTCCATCTACACCGAGTGTTATGGCCAGTCGAAGGTCAGCGGCGTTTGCGACATGAGCGAACACTTTAAGGTCTGCTTTATGCGCTTTTTTAATGATCGCTTTTGCTATTTCAGGAGAGAGCCCGAAGGATGGTTTGCCGCCATTTTTTTCTGCATCCAGGAGCCAGATAGATATTACCCCCGGTTTTTGTGCTTTGATTTTTTCCCAATTAGCACTCACTGCGGATGTATTGTCAATAAACCAGTAACCATCACCAAGCCCTTTGCGGCTATTTTTAATTTCTTCTTGTTTTTGAGCAATTTGGTTAGGATTTTTTATGTCCATTGCTGCTGGCTCATATTTGAAAAAAGGTTCTCCGAGCGTGCAGGTGATTTCACCATTTGCGAAGGAGATATCTGGACTGGTTGGCTGATTGCTTTTAGGGGCAATTTCGGTCCGCTGAAGGTTTGTGTTGCCCAATATTTGGACATAAAATACCCCTTCATTGTGGTAGGAGCGCAGTTGCATATCTGGGGTTGGATTTGCCGTGAGGCAAGTGCCGAAGGCATCACCCATAGGGGGAACTACCCATTTATTAGTCAGGTCAATGACAGAGTCGATTTTGGACGGTGCCTTTTTAGACAATTTGCCTTCGGTAGAGTACCAGGTGCCGGGAGTAAAATCTTTGCCGTTGTACCAGTTTCCGTTTCGGAATTCGTAGTTTTTTTGTGCTGAAACGTTAAAAGAAACGAGTAAAAGGAGGAATAAGAGGAATCGCATGGGCTTGCGTTGTATTGAGAATTAGATAAAATAAGCCTGATTACCATTTTCTGCGGCCCAAGGATAAAGTGGTTGCCGCAAGGAACAGAATGATAACAGAGGTGAAATAGATCAAGTCGCGGGAATCTAGGACTCCGCGGCTGATTGAATTATAATGGTATTCAATTCCAAAGGATTGAATAAGATCGTCCATTTTTCCGTAAAAGATAGGCAAGCTGCTCAAGAAGTCGAATGCAAGGTAGACGAAGAAACAGAGGAAAGTAGCCAGTACAAACGAAACGATTTGATTGTTGGTTAGGGAGGACGCAAAAACTCCAATAGAGACAAAGGCGCCTGCCAGGAATAAGAGGCCGATATAGGAGCCGATAATGCCCCCTGAGTCAAGATTACCTTGAGGTGCCCCTAGAAAATAAACCGTCAGGTAGTAGGTGAAGGTTGGAATGAGTGCAAACACCACTAAAAGGAAGCTAGCTAGGAATTTTCCCAATACAATTTCCCAATCGGATAAAGGCCTGGTCACGAGCAATTCGATGGTTCCGGAAGATTGTTCTTCTGCTAGGGTACGCATCGTCACAGCTGGAATAAGGAATAAGAATACAATGGGAGCAGTTCCAAACAGGGTATCCAAGGTGGCATACCCTCCGGTTAGCAGGGAGGTATCAGGGAAAACGAAGAGCACTAGTCCCATCAAAATAAGGAATACGCCGATGACCATATAGCCAATAAGCGAAGAAAAAAAGGAATTAATTTCTTTTTTCAGTATTGGTATCATGCGCGGTAGTTATTGTTCGGTGGGTGTTGGATTTTGTTTGGTGAGTTGTTGGAAGACGTTTTCGACGCTTTGTACTTCCTTGTGTAGTTCAAGCAAAATCAATTGGTGGTGGACGGCGAGTTGGAAGACCTCTGCTCGAATATCGTGTTCGGGAGCGGAGGTGATTTGCCAGCGGTTTTCGCCCAGTGGTTTGACTTGTTGAACGTTTGGAATTGATTTAAGTAGTTGGGGGTTGATGGCTGATTTGAATCCTGCAGTAACGATGGAATGTCCAGAGAACTGGTCTTTTAGCTGTTCGATGGGTGCATTTGCTACGAGTACTCCCTTGTTAATGATGACTGCACGGTCACATACGGCTTCGACTTCACTTAGGATGTGAGTGGAAAGGATGACTGTCTTCTCTTTGCCGAGCTCCTTGATTAGTTGTCTGATTTCGATGATTTGGTTTGGGTCGAGCCCGGAGGTGGGCTCATCCAAGATGAGTACGTCTGGGTTGTGGAGCATAGCTTGGGCAAGTCCAACCCGTTGGCGGTAGCCTTTTGAGAGTTGACCGATTTGTTTATGGCGATGCGATGCAAGGCCAGTTTTTTCGATCATTTCATTCACCCGTTTTAGGGGGCTGTTTACTTTATGAACCCCTGCCGTGAACTCTAGGTATTCACGAACGTACATTTCTTTGTAGAGGGGATTATGTTCGGGTAGATATCCTATGTGTGCGCGGGCTTCCATGGGTTGGGTGCTGACGTTGAAGCCACAAACCACAGCGTCGCCTTCAGAGGGAGGGATATAGCCTGTAATTATTTTCATGGTGGTGGTTTTACCTGCGCCATTAGGTCCAAGGAACCCGAGCACCTCTTTTTTTTGGGCTTCGAAACTCACCTTATTCACGGCTAATTGTTCGCCGTAGATTTTTACAAGACCGTTCACTACTACTGACATAAGAGCTTAGGGTGCTGAATAGAAGGCTCCCTGGGTGCAAAAGTACGAAATAATCAGTATCGTTCACCGCCTAAAGGAGGAATACGAACTGATTGGGTGGGCACATAAGGTGTTTATTGGATAAGGATCCAGCCGACATCCAGGACATTGCCTTTGATGTCGGTGAAGGTATATGCTTGCCAGCCTTTTATAGATTCTTTTTGTGGCAGATCGATAAAGAAGAGCTCTTGAGCTAGGATATTTCTTTGTTCAAATAAAAATTTTCCTTCTTTTGAATGGAGTGAGAAGTGGCAGATTCCTCCACCAGGCAGGCTACTGTTTCGTTGGACAAAGATTCGATCGCTTGCGGGGTTAGGAAAAATTGCGAAGGCACTTGGTTTAAGGGAGGGGTCAACAGTCATTGCTGCCACTATTATGTTGGTATCGAGCCAATGGGCGCGAGCCAGGAGCCAATTTTTAAGGAATTGAATTTCTTGTTGATAAGAGCTTCCAATAAAACTATTTGGCCAGACGTACGTCCCAATAATGGGCCAGCGTTGGAAGTTTCGCACTTGGGCTGGGCCGATCACTTGAACCAAGGAGTCGATGGTATATTCCAGGTTGGCATCAGACCAAGGTCCTGATCGGAGTTCTTGCCATCTTTCGGCCATTTTTTGACGAAAATGAGGGTATTCCCATGCTTTTTTCCACCAAAAATGAATAAGCCATTGATCATTGCCGCAAACTTGATTAAAGTCTTTGGCCCATCCACTCCAGCTCATACTATTGCAGTAGTCGCCGATTCCGAAGGAGATATTGAAGTCCCATACGGGGCCCATCGTTATTTTGCCGCCATTGGGAGCATCTTCTCGATTTTTGTAAAAATAAGCGCTCAGGCGGTAAGCGTCTGTGTTTTTACTGAGCTCTTGTACGAGCAGGTAGTTAACCCAGCTATCCAGATCGATCCAATCTTCTATTTGTGTTTGATAGCTTGGGCTTTTAAGCATATTTTCAAACGATTGGATATGGTTTCGAATATAGTTACTTTGCTCAGGTTGAATGTCTTCGACCTTTGGATAGTGGTACTGAAACCAGGTTTGTTGCCAGCCGCCATCTACTGGCGGGTAAGTTGATTGCCAATCTCCACCAAGTCCACCGGGAGGGGGCCCATATTTATCCATTCGCAAGATATAACCACCGGTTACATCTGGGGCGGTTAGATCGTCGGATTTTAGTTTGGCAATATTGATGCGGTTAGGGCCTCGTTTTATGGTTTCGATCAAGGTATATACTCCCATATACTGATTGTTGAGGACCAGTTCAATCAATCGGGTTCTTGGCGACCACGGCAGTGCCTGTGAAGCGAATGTGTGAGCGAGGATATCCCTAATTAAGGTTTTATCGTTGTAAGGGCTGATTAAGGCAAAGTCGCTTTCGGCAGGCAGGCCGAGAATTTCCACGTCGAGATCATCTCCGGCGGTGGTTCTAAATTCAATGGAGTAAGGGCTTTTGGGATAATAGAAAGAGGAGGATCCTCTAAGTTCGATACCAACGGTGCCGTTAAAAGCATTGTAGGCATCGGTCAAGTGGTTAATTTGACCGATGCCGTTATCGATTAATCCGGCTTGTATATTCAGTTTGGGTTCATCTGGGATAGTTTGGCCATTGGTATTAAGCACCAAAATGGGTAGGTGGGAGGAGGTGAAATTGACCTGGGCGGTCACTCCAGAGGTGGTCCAGAGGGCTAGAAAGATCAGATGAGTATATTTCATCCGACAAAAATAGTATAAATGCAGAAGTTATAGGGCTTATAATTCTTTTCGGAGCCGAGCGACCGGAATATTAAGTTGTTCTCGGTATTTGGCTACCGTTCTGCGTGCTATGTTATATCCTCTTGTGTTGAGCATTTCCATTAATTTTTCATCGGAGAGGGGTCTTCGTTTATTTTCTTCGCTGATGAGGTCTGACAGGATTTTCTTTACCTCGAGGGTAGAAACTTCCTCCCCTTCTTGGTTTTGCATACTTTCGGAGAAGAATTCTTTTAGTAGTTTGGTCCCAAATTCTGTTTGGACATATTTTGAGTTGGCCACTCTGGAGACGGTAGAGATATCTAATCCAGTGGCTTCGGCAACATCTTTAAGAATCATTGGGCGTAATTTTTTTTGATCTCCGGACAGGAAGTACGCACGTTGATGTTCGAGTATAGCGCCCATGGTTAGCATCATGGTTTGTTGACGCTGTTTGATGGCATCGATGAACCATTTTGCGCTATCGATTTTTTGTTTGATGAATAAAATGGCTTCTTTTTCGCTTTTGGTTGTTTTTCGTTCGGACCTGTTTTTATGGAAGGATTTTAGCATTTCGCGGTATTGTTCGCTGACGCGCAGGTCTGGGGCGTTTTTGGCATTCAGGCTTAGTTCTAGTTCGCCTTCCCGGTTGGTGACGATGTAATCAGGCATTACGTAGTTGACTACCCTACTATTCCGGGAGGTGAAACCAGAAGCTGGTTTGGGGTTCAGGTGCAGGATTTCGTTGATGGCGCTTTTGAGTTCGTCTTCATTGATATCGAGTTGACGGCACAGACGGTCGTAGTGTTTTTTAGTAAATTCGTCGAAGTATTTGGTAATGATTTTGAGGGCATTTTCAATATTTAGTCTAGTTCCGTAGCCGATTCGTTCATCTTCCTGGAGTAGTTTTCTGCGAAGCTGTAGGCTTAGGCATTCTTGGAGGTCTCTGGCCCCGGTACCTGGAGGGTCGAACTGTTGGATTTTTTGAAGGATTTGTTCGATTTCTACCTCATCGGTCATTACATTTTGACCGAAAAGCAGGTCGTCCACCATTGCTCTTGGTTCCCGGCGGAGGTAGCCATCATCATCGATAGATCCTACGATTTGACGAGCGATGGCTAGGCGTCGTTCGTCATTAAAGTCAAGCAATCCAAGTTGTTGCTCAAGGTGTTCGTGGTAGGAGTTTTCGGCTTCAATTGGAATTACCTTATCTTCTTCTTCGCTGGAGGATTCACCATTTGTTCGATAGATGGAAGGGTCATCGTCGATGATTTCGCGCATATAATCATCCATTTCACCTCCCTCCTCGTAAGAGTGATCTGCCTCCTCGTAGGAGGCATTTTCTCTTTCCAGGTCATCTAGAGTATTTTCTGAAAGCTCCTCAGAATTGGTTGTTTCGAGGTTTTGTTCGGGAGATTCGCCACTATTTTCGGTGGATTCTCTAGAATAGTATTCGGCTTCTTGATCGGCTTCGAAGAGTTCATCGGCATCATCTCCAGATTCGAGTGCTGGGTTTACTTCCAGTTCCTCTTGGATTCGTTGGTCGAGGGAGGCTGTTGGTATTTGCAGCAGTTTCATGAGTTGAATCTGCTGAGGGGAGAGCTTTTGCTGAAGTTTTTGGGAGAGGGTTTGTTTTGGTCCTAAAAGCGCCATTTATCTATAGTTTGGGAGGGATAGATTAAATTTTAAGATGGTAAAAGGAGATGGGAGGGCTGGTGCCATCAAATCCGAGGCCAATTTTACGGCTTTTCTAACTTTTGGGCCGAAAATTTTATATATTAAAAAAAAGTATAATTGTAATATTCTGAATATAAATAGAATGGATCAAAATCATTATTTATTGTTTTAATGAAAAATCTATTCATCAAGGAGTGGTGAAAAGGATGGAGTAGGCAGGCAATTTTGTTTTTTTCAAGGGAGTACGGTGTAAAGTTGATGACTATGTGCGTGAAAAAGGGAACACTAAACGGGAAAGTGCGTTTCTAGTTAAAGTTATTCGCTAACTTTGCCACTTTAACTAGAAACAAAACTGCTCAATGGCGAGTTCAAGGCCAAACTATTTGTCGGTTATTTTGAGTGTTGCTTTGGTGTTGTTGTTGATAGGCATTTTCGTATTAACAGCGGCTTATGGCAATCGTTTAGTAGCTTTGTACAAAGAAAAGGTGGATATTTGGTTGGAGTTAAAGCCTGACATTGCCGAGTCGGAGGTTGCTCGTGTGGTAGGTAATGTGCGGGCTCAGCCTTTTGTGAAGAAGGAGACCCTAACCTTTATTACAAAAGAGCAAGCGGCGGCTACGATGCGGAAGGATTTGGGTGACGAGAGTTTGCTGGAGGATTTGCCTAACTTGATGCGAAATGTGGTTCGTTTTAACGTTAAGTCAGCCTTTTTGACTTCTGATAGTCTTGCGAGCTGGCGGGCGGAAATCCGGCGGGATACAGCGGTAGCGGATGTTTTTTTTGAAG
>CANHDG010000026.1 GCA_947459365.1 Saprospirales bacterium | reverse complement strand
GATAGCGCCTTCGGCTACTCCAAGGCAATTAATGCCATTCGTTTTGGCATTGGTTGGTGCGTATCCACATACTACTACCCCGCCCCAGTCGCCCGGTGCCGGTGTTGCCTGGCTAGAGGTAAAAACAATAGGTTGTTGGCGGGTGCCATCAGCAATAAGTTTTGCGCCTCGGGTCACGATCAGTGTTCCACGGCTGTTTTTATCGCCTTTTATGGTAGTACCGGGCAAGATGGTGAGAGTTGCCTGGTTTTTGACATAGACAAAGCCCGTTAGGAGGTAAACTCGGTCGGGGCCCCAAGTAGTATTTTGGGAAATATTACCAGCTACTACTTCCAGTTGTTGGGCGGTAGCTAGGGTAGAGGTAAACAAGCTGATAAGTACAAGTGCTCGATGGATATATGCCATGACTGTGTAGTTGAACGAGGATTCGTTTGGATTAAATCAAGGGACCAGAATGGTCGTTCAACTACAAAAATCGTACCTTAGTCGAAAAGCGCCAAAATTATTTTTGTGCTTTTGTCACTAAATAGACTGCGATCAAGCCGAAAAACAGGTTTGGAAGCCACATTCCCAATAGGATAGGTACATTTCCACTGGTGGCAAATGAAATGGCAAATTTTTGAATAAGGATAAATACTGCTCCAATTCCGATAGCAATCGCTAGGTGAAGACCCATCCCCCCTCGCACTTTTCGGCCTGCTACGGCTAGTCCAATGACGGTTAGAATGAGATTGGTAAATGCGTCGGCGGTTCGTCGGTAGAGTTCGATGGAGTAAATTTTGCTATTGGAGAGCCCACGGACTCGGTCACGGTCGATGGCTTCTACGAGGGTGGAGGAAACCATTTCTTCGTTTTGATTGTGGTAAAAGACAAAATCCTGGGGTGCTAGGTTGATGCTGGTATCAATGCTGGTAGTGTAGCGCTGGTAACTTTCTTTGAGCCCGTTAAATTGTCGGATGTTATAGGTTGGGAACCTCCATTTTTGGAGTTCTTCTTTCCAGACCACATTATCGGCTTCGAGGATGGACTCCAGTTCATGTCCATTCATTTTTTGGAGGCGGAGGGTACTGATTCGTTGCGCTTTATGGTCGTACCCCCTAATATAGGCCTTGGTATCGGGGGCGACCATAAAGTGAATATTTCCACTAAGGATTTGCTGTTTGTCGGTCCATACAAAGCTGCGTTCGAACCAAAGTCGTTTTTGGTTCATTTTGGGGATCAGGTAGTGTCCCATGAGCAGGTGGAGCAGGGCGATAATGCTGGCAGCAATTAAGTAGGGGCGGAGCAGTCGGCCGAATCCTACTCCTGCATTCAGGATAGAGAGGATTTCGGAATTAAAAGCGAGCCGAGAGGTAAAGAACACCACTGCGATCAGGGTGTACATGGGCATGAGCAGGCCAGTCATGTGCAACACGAAGCCCGGGTAGTAGTCCACAAGGATATTTTTCAGGGTACAGGGGCTTTCGATGAAGCTCCGCACCTTGTCGCTGAAGTCGATTGCCATGGAGATCATGGAAAAGATCAGGACGGCGAAGAAGAAAGTGGACAGATACTTGCGTATCAGGTACCGGTCTAGTGTTGCGATCATGGCCTGGCGGATGCGCTCTGTTGGATAGGGTTACAGTTCGTAGTTGGGGGTAAGTTTATCTTGTTTTTCACCGGAGTAGAACTCGTTGACGATTCGTACGGCCTCCTCGGGGTCGTCGGTCAGGTGGAACAGGTTCATATCCTCTGGGCTAATGTTGTGGTGGCGTTCGAGCATGATTTCGACGATCCATTTCATCAGGCCTTCCCAGTATTCCTTTCCTACCAATACGATGGGCACTTTGGTGATTTTTTTGGTTTGGACGAGGGTAATTACTTCGAAAAGTTCGTCGAGGGTTCCGAATCCGCCGGGCATTACGACGAAGGCTTGTGCGTATTTCACGAACATTACTTTCCGAACGAAGAAGTAGCGGTGTTTGAGGTTGTGGGAGGCAGCAATAAAGGGGTTGTGGTGTTGTTCGAAGGGTAGGTCGATGTTTAGACCGACGGATTCTCCGTTTTTCATCCAGGCGCCTTTGTTGCCGGCTTCCATGATGCCAGGACCTCCACCGGTGATAACTCCATATCCTTCTTGGGCAAAGAGGGAGGCGATTTTGACGGCCTGTTCGTAGTAATAGGTGCCGGGTTTGGTGCGGGCGGAGCCGAAGATAGACACACAAGGTCCGATATTATTTAGCACTTCGAACCCATCCACGAATTCGGCGATCACCTTGAACATGGTCCAGGAGTTTTCGCCACGGATTTTGCTCCATTTTTTCATGGTGATCCCGGTGTTGCTGCCTTGGGGGCGTTCGACGGGCATTTCGTCCATTTTCTCTGCGTTGTTCATCTCATTGATCATGATTAGTAATGACTAAAAAAGCCGCGGAAGGCGCGGCTTTAGGTTAAAAAACATGTTTTTCTGCGTGGTAGCTGGATCGTACCAGGGGTCCGCTTTCCACGTATTTAAGCCCCCTGGAGAGGCCTTCTTCTTTATAGAGTGCGAAGGTATCGGGGTGTACAAATTCTGCCACTTCCAGGTGCATTTTGGTAGGTTGCAAATACTGTCCCAGGGTCAAGATATCGCAACCATTCTCGACGAGTTCGTCCATAGCTTGAAAGATCTCTTCTTTGGTTTCGCCAAGTCCAACCATAATCCCCGTTTTGGTCCGTTTACCAAACGCTTTGGTCCGTTTAATTTGTTCCAGGCTGCGCTCCCATTTTGCTTGTGGTCGCACTTTTCGATACAGTCTTGGGACGGTTTCCATGTTATGGCTCACCACTTCTTGGCCTGCTTCAATCATTCGGATTAGGGCTTCCCAATTGGCTTTCACATCGGGGATTAGGGTTTCGATGGTGGTTTGTGGGGAGCGCTCTTTCACTGCTCGGACGGTTTGGTACCAAATTTCAGCGCCTCGGTCTTTAAGTTCATCGCGGTTGACGGAGGTGATCACGGCGTGTTTCACTTGCATCAGCCAGATTGCCTCGGCGACACGGCGGGGTTCATCCTCGTCATATTCATTGGGCCTGCCAGTTTTAACTGCGCAGAAGGAGCAGGAGCGGGTGCAGACATTGCCAAGGATCATAAAGGTAGCAGTTCCGGCTCCCCAGCATTCTCCCATGTTTGGGCAATTTCCGCTTTGGCAGATGGTGTGCAATTTGAAATCATCCACAACACTGCGTACTTTTCTATAGTTTTCTCCCATTGGGAGTTTTACTTTCAACCATTCAGGTCGTTTGGATCGGCCTTCGGAGGCGGGGTCAATGACCGGCAGTTCTAGCATAGTTTGGGCGCTTAAATCAGTACGGAATAACGCTTTTGAGGAGTAAAATGTTTATATCCAGAGGGATCAAAGTTCCCGAATCCAGATATTCCGGAAGCTAACTAGGTCACCATGGTCTTGTAATTTAATGGGACCTTTCCCGTGCGCTTGGTTCTGAGGAAGACCGATATATTCTGTGGTGCCTTTTATTTCTACGTGGTTTTGTACTACTACTCCGTTGTGAAGCACGGTAATATAGGCGGAGGCTATTTTGATGCCGTCCTGGTTAAATTGAGGAGCGGTATAAAGGATATCATAGGTTTGCCACTCACCCGGTTTTTTACAAGCATTCACCAATGGAATGTGTTGTTTGTAGATGGAGGCGGTTTGGCCGTTGGAGTAAGTTGTATTTTGGAAACAATCGAGTATTTGCACTTCGTATCGATTTTGTAGGAATACCCCGGAATTGCCCCGTCCTTGTCCTTCTCCTTTTACAACTTCAGGTGCTTTGAATTCGAGGTGTAATTGGCAATCTCCGAAGGATTGTTTGGTTTGAATATCCCCTTTTCCGGGTGCAACGGTCATGCTACCATCCTTTTGGATCGTCCAAGCGGCTGCACTGCTGTCTTTGGAGGAAATGAAATTATTCAGATTGGATCCATCAAATAGTCGGATAGCATCCGAGGGGGCCTCAGAGGTTGATCCGGTCTGGACGGATTTTGGGACAGGCTGCCAAACTTCGGTGGCTTTCGGGTCGGTGATCTGGGCGCTCAACGTGGTGTGAAGTAGGCAGAGACCGAAGAGGGGGAGAGCTATTTTTTTCATAGATGAGTTCAATTTAAGGATGCAAATTTCGAGGATGGAACGCTTATTGCCTAATTTTTGGACAAAGAGTTCCGGCCCTGGGGGTAAATAAGCAGAATGCAGGAGTTTGAGGTATGCCTAATCGAGCACTCCTTTTCGTTTTTCTTTATAAAAATGGACGCCTGCGCCGAATACCCAGCCTTCTTTTCCACTTTTTGTTTTGACCAACACCCAGCGGTCGGTTACTTTTTCGGTTCCGAGGCTGATTTCTTGTGTCCAGTCGGTTCTTTTGCCTAAAAAAGTGACTTCTTCATTCAGTTTCAGTTGAGCGAGAGTTCCACCTTTTAACCCGGGCTCCTTGCGCAGTTTAAGTCCATCGATGGTTACATAGAGGGTTGCTTGGCTATTGGAGGTGGATTTGGTTGGGGTGGGTGTTTTTTCCTGATTCTTCTTGGGTGGTTCGGTGGTTGTCTTTTTTGAATTTGGGTTTTGTGGTTCGTTTTCGTTTTGGGAGGGGTTGTTTTTAGGAGCGGGAGGGCGCTGGATGGTGTCCGGTTGAGGAATCGTTTTTTCGGAGGGCTCTTGTTGGCGGAAGGCCCTTTGTTGGTAATCGGATCGTTTTTGTTCGCAGCGAGAGATCATCCACAGGGCGATGCAGACGAAAAAAACCAGGATAATGAGGGTGTCTAGTTTGGGTAATCGCATAAACGTAGGTAGTTCTTAGGTGTGTTTGATGGCATTTTGGAAGTACAGCTGGTTTTTGAACGCAAAAAGGCGACAAAAATTACAAACATAGCCACTAAATCGCGTTGGTGCTTTCGGTTTAGCTGTTACCTTTGCGTGGCAAAAATAGTACGGGATTTCGAGTACCATGCAGCAAAATAGTATCCTTTATCAAATCGCCCTCAACCGTATTCCACAAGTAGGTATGGTAACAGCCCGTCAGCTGATTGCCTTTTGTGGAGGTGCTAGGGAGGTTTTTCAGGCGAAGCGGCAGGATTTGCTCAAGGTTCCCGGGGTGGGCCCTGGTATTGTAGAGGCTATTTTATCAAAGGAGGCCTTGCTGGAGGCAGAGAAAGAGCTCACTTTTTTAGACCGCCACCAAGTTCAGACGCTCTTTTATACGGAGCCAAAGTTCCCAAGTCGCTTAAAAAACCGTAGAGATGCACCAATTTTGTTGTATTTCAAGGGTTCAGACTTGCAATTACTGGACGCCCCTCGAATGTTGGCAGTGGTAGGGACTCGAAAAATTACAGACCAGGGGGCTGCAATCTGTGAGTCGATCGTGGAGGGTTTGCAACCGTATGAGGTGGTGCTGGTGAGTGGATTGGCGTATGGGGTGGATATTACGATGCACAGAAAGGCTTGTTCCATGGGCATTCCAAATATAGGCGTTCTGGGGCATGGTTTGGGGAGTATTTACCCGGCTGCGCACAAATCGACGGCGTTGCGGATGCAGGAAAACGGGGGGCTTCTGACGGAATATGTACACAACGAGGGGCCGGATCGGGAACATTTTCCGATGCGGAACCGGATTATATCGGGTTTGTGTGATGCTTTGTTGGTAGTAGAGACGGGGGCAACCGGTGGTTCGATGATCTCGGTTGAATTTGCTTTAAAACACCATTTAGAGGTGTTTGCAGTGCCAGGTAGACCGTCAGATTCTCAAAGTAGTGGCTGTAATCAGCTGATCAAAAGCAACCGAGCCCGGTTGGTCGAATCTGCTGCTGACATTGTCGAAGCGATGAACTGGGATGTTTCTGGCAGCTCGACGGGAGTCCAGGGGCGCTTGTTTGAAGAGTTATCGGAGCAGGAGGCGCTAATTATGAGTGCTGTTCGGGCTACTCCGAAGCTCGGGATAGATGAGTTGAGTAGTGCGGTTTCTATGGAAGCAGGCGTTTTGGCTTCCACTATTTTACAACTAGAATTTCGGGGATTGTTACGGACTTTTCCCGGTAAACGATATTCAGCGGTTTAGGTTTTGTCAAAAAAAATTCGTCAACGTCACACCTTATATTATGCTCTGGCCGATTTTCTGATGGCCATGCTGGCTTGGGCCCTATTTTTTGCCTGGCGTAAGATGAGCGAGGGGGCAGACCCCTGGAAAGCTGCGCAGTCGGACCCCAATTTTTTTCTCGGGATTCTAATTGTGCCAACTGGCTGGGTGTTGTTATATGCCATTTACGATCATTATCTTGATATTTACCGGCTTTCTCGTCTGCAGACCTTATCTCGAAATTTCTTTTTGAGTTTTTTTGGGGTTGTTTTTCTGTTTTTTGCGCTGGTATTGGATGATGTGGTACGGGACTACCATTCCTATTACCGCTCTTTTTTGGTCCTGTTTTGTTTTCATTTTCTTTTAACTTCCACCTCCCGTATGATTTTACTTACCCGGGCGAGTAGGCGGTTAAAAGCGGGGAAAATCACGTTTAACACCTTAATTATTGGTGGCAACCAGAATGCTCTTGACTTATACAACGATATTATTAGTCGGCCGAAAGGTCTAGGTTATCGGTTTGTTGGTTATTTGGACACCAATGGTGGGCAGGAGCAACCCTTGGCTGCACTTTTACCGAAGGTGGGTAATATTCCGGATTTGGCGGATGTGATAAGGCATTATGAAGTAGAGGAAGCAATTATTGCAGTGGAAACCTCGGAACACAACAAAGTGCGGTCAATTTTGAATGTTTTGTTTGATTTTGATTTCCAGGTTTTGGTGAAAATCATTCCAGACATGTATGACATTTTACTTGGGACAGTCAAAATGAGCCATTTGTATGGGGCTGTTTTGATTGAAGTCCGTCAGGAGTTGATGCCTAAATGGCAGCGGGTGGTGAAACGGATGATTGATTTGCTGGTAAGCTCTTTGGCGCTGCTCCTTTTGTCTCCTTTGTTTTTATACATTCTAATTCGGGTAAAATGGTCCTCCCCGGGTCCTGTTTTTTATCGACAAGAACGCATTGGGTGGCATCAAAAGCCTTTTCACATCATTAAGTTTCGATCGATGTATGTGGATGCTGAACGGCATGGTCCTCAACTGTCACAGGGGGATGCTGACCCCAGAGTAACACCTTGGGGCAATGTGATGCGCAAATACCGGTTGGACGAGCTTCCCAATTTTTGGAATGTCTTGGTGGGTGATATGTCCTTGGTAGGCCCTCGTCCGGAGCGGGCATATTATATTCAGAAAATAATGGAGCAAAACCCCCATTACAAGCACTTGTTGAAGGTGCGTCCGGGCATCACTTCTTGGGGACAAGTAAAGTATGGATACGCTTCCAACGTGGAGCAAATGCTGGAGCGCCTCAAGTTTGATTTGCTTTACATAGAAAACATGTCATTGGCGCTGGACTTCAAAATTATGTTTTACACAGCACTGGTGCTCCTGAGAGGAGAAGGGAAATAGTTCTGCCTTTTGTTAAAGGAATGCTCAGACCAGTAATATAACTGCGACTATAACGGAAAGGGCTCCAGCCACATAACCTCGGAAGAGTTCGGATGGAGTATGGGCCCCGAGTGCTAGTCGAGCTGCCCCAATAGCGCCTGCCATCAGTGCCCCGATGGAGAGTAGTATTGGCCAGCTGAATTCCCAGTCTGCGAGTTTGGCCATTTGACCTGCTTCAGGCCATTTCAGGGGGAGAAAAGCGAGCATTGTCACGAGCCCGGATACTCCGGCTGCATGCACGCTAATTTTTTCGAAAATATTGATGATAAAACAGAGAAATAGGGAGATGGTAGCGCCCAGTACAAATGCGGTAAAGATCAAAGGCGTTTGCCCAGCACTGTGTAAATTTTTGAACAGCCAGATGTAGAAAACCCCGGTCAAAATAAATGGGCCGATGCGTTCCTGCTTGTCTGCCAGCTGCCAGGATTTGGCAAATCCTAGTAATTTCATCAGGGCTACTCCGATTCCGGGGATAAAAGCGGTGGTAAAAAAGACACCTAAGAGGAGCAAAACGGCTCGTTGGTCTGTCATACTTCCGACACCAAAGGCATAGGGGTTAATGGCCAGCATGAGCAGCAGCACGTAGGTCAAGATAAAAAGTGGATGGCCAATTGCGGAGAGAAAGTGCGCTAGGAAGCGGTTCATAGTTGCCGGCTTTTTACAATTTTTTGAACCCGGTCGAGCTCTCGCTTATTTTCCCGTTCTTTAATGGTTTCCCGTTTATCAAATTCTTTTTTACCGGTTGCGAGGGCGATTCTGATTTTGGCTAGACCTCGTTCGGAGAAAAAGATTTTAATTGGAACGACCGTGTACCCTTTTTCTTTGGCTTTTTTTTCCAGTTTATTGATTTCTGCTTTACGGAGGAGCAGTTTTCGGCTGCGTCGAGTTTCGTGGTTACTGCTGGTGCCGTGTTCATATTCGGCAATGAACATATTTTTTATCCAAACCTCTCCACGTTCTACTAGGCACCAGGCATCGGTGAGGTTGGCGTTGCCTGCTCGAAGGCTTTTGATTTCGGTTCCGGTCAGCATCACACCTGTATCAAACTCCTGGATGAAGCGGTATTCGAAGGATGCTTTTCGGTTGACGATCTCAATATTTGCTCTTTTTTTTGCCATGTTGTTGCGGCTGCGAAATCAGGATGCTGGTTTCAAACGGTTGGAGGTAAACTTCTTTTTCTGGGAAAAGGTTCCAGAATAAAGGGTTGCCCTACATCGTGTCGGGAAGGAATAGTTAAGGGGCCATAATGACTACGATCAGGTAGTCGGCCAATAAGATTAGGATATCGCTGAATACCACTGCGCGGGTGCTCGCTTGTCCAAGCTCTATGCTTCCGCCTTTGACGTGATAGCCTTGATAACACGATACACTAGTTAGGATGTAGGCAAAAACCAGGGCTTTTACATACATCATGGAGACATTTCGCTCCATAAAAAAAGAACGCAGCCCACGGAGGTACTCATCATCGGTGAGGTATCCAGTGGGAACGGCAGCCAAATAGCCACCCAGAATTGCTACGAATGCGGAGAGGGTCACCAGTAGGGGGATGGTAAAGACCGCTGCGATGATTTTTGGGGTAATAAGGTAATTAGCAGTGTTAACCCCCATGACCTCCATGGCATCAATATGCTCTTTTTGTCGCATTCCACCGATTTCGGCGGCCATATTGGAGCCTACTTTCCCTGCTAACACCAAGCAAGTAAAGGTGGGAGAAAGCTCGATGATGGCTAGGTCGCGCACGATGTACCCGATGTAATAGGTTGGGATCAACTGGCCATCCAGCTGGTAGGCAAACTGCAGGGCTGCTACCGCGCCGATAAAAACGGAGATCAGGCACACAATGATGAGAGACCCTACCCCAATTTCATTCATCTGGCGCGAGGTCTCTTTCCAGTACATGGAAAACTTTTCTGGGCGGCTCATTGCATGGCCCATCATGTTGATGTACCTGCCGACGTGGTATATGTAATTGTACTTTTCCATCGAGGCGCCAAAGGTCGGTAAAAAATCCGATTTATTGATTTTTAGAGGAAGGAATTAACGTGTTGGGCTCATCAAAAGGGAGCTTTAGCTGACCATCTGCAGGGAGAAGCTGAAAACTGAGCCGATGCCAGGGACTAGGTCCATAAAGGGCGATGGCTTGCCGGTGTTCGGCGGTGGGGTACCCTTTATTTTGCAGCCAGTTATACGCTGGGAATTCTTGATGCATTTGTTTCATTCGTTCATCTCGCCAGGTTTTGGCCAAGATGGAGGCAGCGGCGATGGAGGCGAATTTGCCATCCCCTTTGACGATGCAATGGTGGGGTATATTTCGGAAGGTAGGGAAACGGTTGCCGTCCACCAGAATAAGATCCGGTTGGATCGGAAGTTGATCAAGGGCGCGGTGCATGCCGGCAAAAGAGGCCTTTAGGATGTTAATTTGATCAATTTCAGCGGCTTCTACCTGACTGACAGCCCAGTAGAGGGCTTCTTTTTCGATGATTGTCCGGAGAAGATCGCGATGTTTTTCACTTATTTTTTTGGAATCATTGAGGAGTGGATGGTAAAAGTCGGTAGGCAGCACTACGGTAGCAGCCACCACAGGTCCGGCTAGGCAACCTCGTCCGGCTTCGTCGCAGCCGGCTTCTATTTTTCCAGGGGTATGGAAGGCCTCCAACATGTCTTAGAAATCGGTGAAACGATACTGTTGGCTGTACTTTTGGATCCAATTGTACAAAGCGAAGGCCTGTTCGGCCTGAAAGAGCCGGGTACCACTGTTCATGGTAGCTGCGGAGCCACAAGCGACCCCCATTTGGACCATTTCTCGCAAGGTTTTTCCTTGGCTAAGGGCCCAGGCCATGCCCGCCACCATACTGTCACCGGCTCCAACAGTAGTTTGTTTTTTGACAGTGGGGGCAGGGATGTGTTCGAAGCCATTTTTATCTGCCCAAAATGCACCTTGAGGTCCAAGCGAAACAACCATTACCTGGCATTTTCCTTGTTCAATAATAGACATCGCGGCATCATCTACTTGGTTCATGGCCAGCTCTTCCACGCCCACCAGCGCACTCAATTCACCGAGATTGGGTTTGAGCAGATAGACACCAATGTTGGCCGCTGCTGCCAAGGCTGGACCGGAGGTGTCTAGAATAAGCCGGGCGCCCGATTCCAGAGCAAGTTTGGCTACTTCCTCATAATAATGGCTAGAAAGCCCGGGTGGAAGGCTGCCGGAAGCAATGAGTATTTCGGGGCGATGAGCGCGAATTAACTCCAGACAAGCATTTGCTTCCTGCAGACTTATTTCAGCACCGGGCAGGGTGAAACGATACTGAAAGTGTGTACTCTCTTCTGATACGGAAATATTTTCACGGGTGTCCCCCCGAACGGCTACTGTTTGAGTAGTGATGCCCTCTTCTTCCACCAATGCCTTGAGTTGGATGCCGGTATGTCCACCAATAGGGAATACGGCACAGCTTTCTCCCCCCAAACGGTGAATTCCTTTTGAGACATTAATTCCACCGCCTCCGGCATCTGTTTGAAGAGCAGAACAGCGTAGTTTTTGTTCCGGAATCATCCGATCTACGGAAGTGCTTTTGTCCAGGGCCGGATTAAGGGTAAGTGTCCAAGTTTTCATGCGCAGGAAAAGGTGGTGTCGGATAGGCGGGAAAGGAGGGGCTTATGTTTTGGGTACTATTTCTGTTTTTTCTCCAAAATATTGAGCAAATCGGGCCATGTCTTCGGCCATCTCTTTATTGTTGGTGGCGCGTAAATAGGTTTGGCTGAGCGATTGCAAGACCTGATAGACGAAGCGGTCCATTTCAATGACCTGCATTTCCTTTGTCCAGAGGTCAATTCGGAGTGTATCCCGGTGGTTTTTGTCAAAAAGAGCGATGAACATGGCCTTGCACTCCTCGGTCACTCCGTCCGGGTGCATATCAGAAGTTGCCCAATCGATGTGAACGGGCATTTTTTCACCGTCAAGTCCAACCCGTATTTTGATATCGCTGATGTGGGCAAATTGTTCGTTTTGCATATTAAGTTAGATCCTGTTTGAAAACGTCGTTTAAATAGAGGGTGTATCAGAGTGTAAGTGGTCAAGCCCGTGGTCGCTCATCCATTGCTTTTGGTGCCGGGCAGGCAAAATGGAAATTGTTTTACCAAATCGGCCGGCTGCTTTTAGATGGAAATGGCCAATGGTACGTCCCAATCGGTGGGTTTCCGTATATTTTTCCACGTCGGTCCAAGGATACCGGACCGTGGTCCAGTAGTCGGTCACGAACAAATGTACGCTATCAGCATCGATGCGTTTGAGGAGCCACAGGGTACGGGAGAGGAAGAAAATCCAACCAGCCCAGAGCAAGGTAATGCCGATTCGGGCATACAAAGCAGGGAAGGAAAGGTATAAATCGTCTTCTGAAATCAGCCAAAAGGCCAGTAAAAAGCCCGTTAGGATAACGGTGCTGAAAACAGGAATAAAAATCCTCCAGAACAAGGTGCTGGTGGAGGATATGGGAGTTTGTTTGGTAGCTCCATTAGAGGGGAGCACGCTGGTGTCTGCCAGCGGTTGAGTGGGTTCGGGCGTCATTATTGCTGCACGTTTAATCGTTGAAGGGCTTCCTTGGGTTCGGGTAGATTGGGAGACATGCTCGCTGCTTGCTGGTAATCTTCAATGGCACTTTTAAGATTACCGCCTGCTTCGGAGGCTACTCCTCTGTAGTAGTAGGCTATAACAAAAAGCGGGTCAGTTCGGACTGCCCGATCGAAGTGTTCATACGCGCGCTGGATCGAATCTTGTTCGAGGTACATCAAGCCCATATCAAAATAGGCATTGGAATAATCCGGATGTTCTACCACTAATCCACGGTAGAGGTCAAAGGCTTTCTTGTAGTCGCCTTTTGCCTTGTAATATCCAGCTTTGTACTCTTTGACCTGTACATCGGTAGAGTCGAGTCGGAGGGCATTATCAAAATATTGGAGCGCTTGAACATTGCCCTTATTGGAAAATATACGACCAAGAAAGATCCAGGCATCTTTGTTTTCTGCATCGATCGTCACGGATTTTTGCAGGGATTTGATTGCTCGAAGGGTATCTCCTTTATCGAGCGCGATCCTTCCAGACATGAAGTAGGCTTCTGCGTTCTGGGGGTCCCGTTGCAAGATATGATCCAATTTTTGAAGTGCTTCGCCGTATTTTCGGACGATTAGGTAGAATTCACTGGTCTTTAGCCAAGTGAGTTCGTCCTCTGGAAAGAGCATGCAGGCTTTTTCCAATACCTCCAGGGCTCGTTTGGAATCATTGGGTCGGCCATAGTCAATAAGGGCGTCGGCCAGTAGGTGGTAGTAAACGGGTTGGAGGGAGTCCAGATCCAGCGCTTGAATGGCATCTGCCATGGCTTCGTCGTAGCCTTCTCGTTCCCAGTATAGCCGACCGCGTTGGTAGTAGAGTTGGGCATTCTTGGGGTCTGCCTCAATCTGAGCGTTGAGCTGACTGATTTCCGGGTCTACCCCAGGTGTAGAGGTGGAGCTCCCCGACTCTTGGTTGCCACAGGCAGACCATAACAGGGACAGACAGAGCGCGAGAGCGCTGACAAGGACCAATGAAGGAGATAAAAACCGTTTCATGACCGCAAAGGTAGTTTCAAAACCGCTTTGAATGGTTATGGTTTTAGCGGAACTGACAGAAAGCCGACTGGAATCCTATTTTTTCCATGGGATACCTTACTTTTGCGGGGTATAATAAATTGTATTTGAAATGAAAAACAGCTCATTCGTGTTAAACGCCCTCCTCTTTGTTTTGGTAGGCATACTTTATTACTTACACTTTTCGGGAGGGAAAAGTACCGCGCCAGAAGCAATTGTTCCCCCTGCTGGGTTCAGTGGAGGAGGGGTTAAGATTGCCTATGTGAATACTGATACGCTATTCGCAAACTATCAATGGTACAAAGACCAAAAAACGGCGCTCGAACAACGCATTAAAAGCGCCGAAAACAGCTTGATTTCCAAACAACAGGTTTTGGAGAAGGACATGGCTGCCTTTAAGCAAAAGGACGCAAGTGGCAATTATTCACCGGCTCAATTGCAACCTGAATACGATGCACTGATGAAACGTGCCCAGGCCTTGGCAGAAGAGGAGGCGCGCCTAACCAAGCAACTTTCAGAGCAAGAATCCAAAGCTGCCAATGATTTGATTGCCAACATTGAAACCCAGTTGAAAAATCTTCAGAGTCAGATTGGTTATGATTATATATTGTCCTACGCACGCGGTGGTGGGCAAGTGTTGCTGACGAATGACAGTTTGGATATTACCCGTCAGGTGTTGCAATTGTTGAACGCTCAGCAACAACAGTAGTTTTTTTAAAACTCTTTTCGAATTTAGGGTGTTTGTTGAGTCAAGTAGGGGCACATATGGCCTTCATGATTATTTACTAAAACAAACACCTGATGTTTAAAGAACAACATATTGCCGTTATCGGTGCTTCGCACGGAATTGGTTGGCGCGTAGCGCAGTTATTGAGCGCTCAGGGTGCTCATGTACACGCTTACAGCAGAACACCGCTTCCAGAGGCTTTACCCAATACGAGCTGGCACCCTCTGGATGTGCTTCAAAGCGATTTTGAGTTGGCTGAATTGCCACCGACTCTTCAAGGTTTGGTATATTGTCCTGGTAGTATTCAGTTAAAACCTTTTTCCAGAATTACACCAGCTGCCATGCGGGAGGAGCTGGAAATCAATTTAGTAGGCGCTTTTACCGCCATTCAGCGTGCCTTCCCTGCGCTCAAGCGGGCTGAAGGTGTTGGCAGTATTGTGTTGTTCAGTACCGTAGCGGTGCAGACGGGTATGAGTTTTCATGCTGGAATTGCTGCAGCAAAAGGAGCCATCGAAGGGCTTACCCGGGCACTTGCCGCAGAGGTAGCCCCCACCGTTCGGGTTAACGCCATTGCTCCCTCCTTAACAGACACCCCTTTAGCGGCAGGTTTACTGAATACGGAAGAGAAAAAATTGGCAGCAATCAATCGCCATCCGCTTCGAAAGATTGGTACGGTTGATGACATGGCAAATGCCGTTTTGTTTCTCCTGTCTGAGCAATCTGCCTTCATCACGGGGCAGGTATTACGGGTGGATGGTGGAATGGGCAATCTAAAATAAGGGGAATATTCCTTTATTGCGAAATTTTTAGTAAGTTAGAAGAATAGATGGAGTGGGCGAAATGAACCGCGCCTTTTCAGCGCAGCAAGATTACTTTTTTATTCACGGGATAATTAGGTATTTTTGCGGCGTTTTTTATTGAAATAAGAACTATGCAACGCACAAAAATCGCTGATTTACTTCGGACTGAGCCTACCGGAACCACTGTACTGGTGAAAGGGTGGGTTCGCGCTTTCCGCAACAACCAATTTATCGCCTTGAACGACGGTTCTACGGCTAATAACTTACAGGTGGTCGTTGATTTCGAACAAACCAATCCGGAGTTGATTCAGCGGATTAAATTTGGGGCTGCAATTGGCGCTCGCGGGGAACTGGTCGAAAGCCAGGGCAAAGGCCAGCGCATCGAGTTAAAAGTTGAACACCTTGAAATATACGGTGATTGTAATCCAGAGGAGTATCCTTTGCAGCCTAAAAAACAAACCCTCGAATTTTTAAGGGAGCAGGCTCATTTGCGCTTCCGTACCAACACATTTGGGGCTGTTTTTCGGATTCGCCATGCCCTTGCTTTTGCCATTCATCGTTTTTTCAATGAACAGGGCTTTGTTTATTTGCATACACCAATCATCACTGCGAGTGATGCGGAGGGGGCTGGTGAAATGTTCCGTGTAACGACTCTTGATCCAGCGAACCCTCCTAAAACAGAGGGGGGAGCGGTTGATTTTAGCCAGGATTTCTTCGGAAAAGCTGCCAATCTGACGGTTTCTGGTCAGTTGGAAGCAGAGTTGGGCGCCATGGCTCTCGGATCTGTTTATACCTTCGGACCTACGTTCCGTGCCGAAAACTCAAATACAACCCGGCATTTAGCGGAGTTCTGGATGATTGAACCAGAAGTTGCGTTTGCAGATTTGAATGACAATATGGATCTGGCCGAAAACATGCTGCGCTATGTCATCTCGTATGCGCTGGAGCACTGTATGGATGATCTAAAAATCTTAGAAGAGCGCTTGATTGAAGAGGAGAAGAGTAAGCCACAAGACCAGCGGAGTGAAATGACGCTCACCGAGAAATTGCGTTTTGTGACGGAGAGCCACTTCGAGCGCTTAACTTATACAGAGGCAATTGACATCCTCCGCAATTCGAACCCCAATAAAAAAGGGAAGTTCCAATACCCAATTGAGGCTTGGGGAGCAGACCTTCAAAGTGAACATGAGCGTTATTTGGTCGAAAAGCACTTTAAAAAGCCTGTAATTCTGACTGATTACCCTGCTGCTATCAAAGCTTTCTATATGCGCTTGAACGATGGGACAGAACCCGGTAAAGAAACCGTTCGGGCGATGGATATTTTGTTCCCTGGAATTGGGGAAATTGTAGGAGGATCGCAGCGGGAAGAACGGTACGACGTGCTGGTATCCAAAATGGAAGCTATGCACATCCCAACTGAGGAGATGTACTGGTACCTGGATACTCGACGTTTTGGTAGCTGTCCACACGCAGGCTTTGGCTTAGGCTTTGAGCGCCTTATTTTGTTCGTCACCGGCATGACCAATATCCGCGATGTAATAGCCTTCCCAAGGTATCCTGGCAGCGCAGAATTTTAATCGTTTATAGATGTATTGGTGGACAAGATGGAGGTTTAGCAATCGGAAAAACCGACCTAAGCTGGAACATATTCGGCACTTGTACTCCAATTATTTAAACAGATTGGTTGATCTGGACGTGTACTTGCCTTCAGGTTATACAAGGAAAGGTTGTTATCCACTCTTGCTATTGAACGATGGTCAAGACCTTCCCCGAATGGGAATGAAGCAGTTATTGGCTGATTGGCAGGGTGCCTCCGAGAATCAGATGCCGTTTCTAGTGGTAGGCATTTATGCAGGGCCCGATCGAATGCGGGAATATGGGGTGGCGGCGCAGCCAGACTACTTGGGTCGAGGTGACCTTGCTGGGGCGTATTCTCTCTTTGTTTTAAATGAGTTGATTCCCTTTTTACGAAGTCGATATTCCATCACAGGAGAGGTTACTCAGGTGTGGATGGCTGGGTTTTCGTTGGGAGCCTTATCTGCACTTGATTTGGTTTGGTCACATCCAGGCACATTTGGTGGGGCTGGTGTCTTTTCGGGGGCGCTTTGGTGGCGGTCCAAGGCGTTTTGTATCGTGGAGCCGGATGCGAACCGGATTCTGCACGATCAAATTAAATTAAAAGCCGGTGAAGGGACTTCCTTTCAACGGTTTTGGTGGATGGCTGGAACAGAAGAAGAGACCGACGACCGAAATAAGAACGGTATTATAGACGTAATAGATGATACCTTGGATGGTATCCATGCCATGGAATCGGTGGGGGTGCCAAAGGAGCATCTTCGCTACCTCCAAGTAGAAGGGGGGCGGCATGAACCCGAGAGCTGGGGCAGCTGTATGTTGGATTTTTGGGGTTTTATGTTGAATAAACAGGGGCTTTCTAGCCAGTCACTGTAGAGCACTGAGTTGGCTGAGAAGGCAATTTTATCAGCTCATCCAGTTATGCGATCAAATTAACCAGCATGTACGTGATCCAGGAAAGAACGTACGCAAGGCTTCCCATAAAGACAAACTGGAGAACCGCCCATCTCCAGCGACCTGTTTCATTTTTCACAACCACGAGGGTGCTCATACACTGCATTGCCAAGGCGTAAAAGACCAAAAGGGATAATCCGGTCGCGGGTGTATAAATCTTTTCCCTTGAATCCCGATGTGTATCCATCGCCATCTTGTCCTTAAGAGAGGAATATCGCTCGAAGGGCGATTGGTCACCGGCCGCTTCTTCCTCTGCTGCACCTACGCTTTCCAAGCTATAAATTATATACATTGTACTGTTGAATACCTCTCTGGCCAGAAAAGAAGAAAGAATGCCAATCCCGATCTTCCAATCGTATCCAAGTGGCCGAATAACAGGCTCGATGGTTTTTCCTAGTTTGCCAGCCCAAGAATATTCTAACCGATAAGAGGCTTCCAGGTCGCCACGGACGGAGTCGGCCGCAATCCCGGCTTCAATATCCTCGGCGGCACTTTGCTCCGCTTTCCCTGCCACATCACCCGGTCCAAAACTAGACAAAAACCAGAGGGCAGAGGTGATTAACAAAATGGGTTTCCAAACTCCACTCACAAAATTGGCGACCTTATCGACTACGGTAAGCCATACGTTTTTCCAGTGTGGCGCCCTGTAGACGGGCATTTCCAGAGCTAAAAAGGTGGCTTCTCGGGACTTCATTACCTTATTCAAGATCCAGCCAGATCCCAAGGCCGCTAGTACCCCCAATAAATACATAGCACCAAATACTTGGGCCCAAACCCACCAGTTAGCATTCGGCAACGCCACTGGAATTAATACCATGTAAACTGGAATCCGGGCGCTGCAGCTAATGAAGGGGGTGACAAGAATTGTAATTAGGCGTTCCTTCCAATTGCCTATTGTGCGGGTACCTTTAATGGCGGGAACTGCGCAGGCTCCACCACTGATCAACGCAACGATACTCCGACCATTCATTCCAAATCGGCGCATCATTTTATCAAACATAAACACGGCTCGAGCCAAGTAGCCGACCTCTTCTAATAAGGCAATTAGCAACGATAGTAAGGCAATTTGAGGCACAAAAACCAAGACGCCTTTAAATCCTTCCAAGACTCCCTTGGTTATAAAATCGACCACCCAGCCCGCGCTAACAGGCTGCAGCAAGGTTTCTGTCCCCTCAATTAACCAGGCCATTGTAGACTCTACCCATCCTCCAGTAATTTCATAGCCGTAAAAAATGACCATGAATACCAACAGCATAACACCGAGAAAAAGGAATGGTCCAAAGATTCGATGCGTGAGGATGGCGTCAATTCGATCGGTTGCAGTAACAGGGAAGACAGAGGGCTGCTGTACCGTGTCGCGGACGATTGGCGTAAACTGGTCGTAGCGGACCATGGTTTCGTCCACCTGTTGAAGGAGGGATTGAAATTGTTTTGTTTTTACGATAGTATCCAGCGTAGCGTGTTCTGCCGGGCTTAGGAAGCGGAGCCAGTCCTTATGGTGGGCTAGCAGCAAGGCCCGATAAGGGTTGGTGCAAGCAAAATTTTGGCAAACGGCTTCTGAGATTCGGAGTTCATCGTTGTTCATTTTATAAAACGATGATTTCCATGGATCCCGGCTTTCCGCTAACTGCTCGATGGCTTGAATCAATTGCGGAAGGTTCTCTCCTGTACGCCCGCTAATAAAAACTACAGGGGCTTGTAATTGAGCAGATAAGCGGGTTGGATTGACCTTAATACCTTCCGCTTCCGCAACATCGCTCATATTCAGCGCCAAAATGGTGGGAATATTCAAGTCCAATACTTGAGTAAACAACAACAGGTGCTTCTCAAGATGGGTGACATCTGCTACAAAAACCAACAAGTCCGGGAAATTAGGGTCGCTGGTATTGGCGAGTACCTCCACAAGCACTTTTTCATCGGTGGAGGTTGGATAGAGGCTATAAGCACCAGGAAAGTCGATTAAGGCAACAGCTTGTCCTTTAGGCAGTGTAAAGCGCCCCTCTTTAACCTCTACTGTTACACCGGGAAAATTACCCGTTTTTTGACGGAGCCCGGTTAGTTGATTGAATACGGTGGATTTTCCACTATTGGGATTTCCGATCAGACCTACTTTCAACACCTGTTCACTGCGTTCCATTTTTCCCAACATACTAATCCGTCAATAGAATCGTTTGTGCTTCTTCGCTGCGAAGTGCCAAGCGAATTCCGTCTACTTTGATATAAAAAGCGTCACCGAAAGGAGATTTTCGAACCATCTCAATAATGGCTCCAGGAAGTACCCCCATTGCGGTCAATTTGCAAGCCAGTGAGGGATCGGTGAACGAAATAGCTTGTGCGCTTTCGCTCGCTTTTAACTCCGGGAGGGTACGGTGACGTCTTTGCATGGTTGATTTCTTATTTAGACTAATTCAACGTAGCAAAGGTACTTTAAGTTTAAAATATCAAAGAAGATGGCCTTAATTTTGCAGCGATTTTGACAAAATAAATACAATGAAGCAACACAACTTTTCAGCAGGTCCGGCCATTTTACCAGCGGCTGTCCTTAAAGAAGCCGCAAAGGCAGTGGTAAATTACCAAGGAATGGGACTCAGTTTGTTAGAGCTTAGCCATCGTGGGCCCGAGTTTACGGCTATCCTCGAAGAGGCGAATGCCTTGATGCGCGAGCTATTGGAATTGCCAGAAGATTACCATGTCCTCTGGATGTCTGGGGGAGCTAGTTCACAGTTTTTCTTGGTTCCCATGAACCTGTTGAAGGAAGGGGAAGTTGCAGCCTATACGGATACCGGAACTTGGGCTGACAAAGCGATTAAGGAGGCCAAGGCTTTCGGTAAAGTTGAAGTGATTGCTTCTTCCAAGCCTGAGAACTATACGTATTTACCGAAGTTAAGCAATATCTCGAAGGAGGCTAAGTACCTTCACCTCACCAGCAATAACACCATCTACGGTACCCAGTGGGCCAAATTTCCAAAATCACTGGTGCCCCTAGTGTGCGATATGTCGTCCGATTTTCTGAGTCGGCCTATTGATATCCATTCCTTTGGTTTGATTTATGCTGGGGCGCAAAAAAACCTGGGGCCTGCTGGGGTAACGGCCGTCATTGTTCGAGAGGACATGTTGGGTACGGTGGATCGGCATCTGCCCTCTATGCTCGATTATCGAAATTTCATTAAGGAGAATTCGATGTATAACACGCCGCCGGTTTATCCAATTTATGTCTCTATGCTGACCCTTCGTTGGATCAAAAAGAATGGAGGATTGAAGGGTATGCAGCGGAAAAATAAAGCTAAAGCAGCCTTGTTGTACCAAGAAATCGATCGAAATCCATTGTTTAAGGCCGTAGTGACGAACCCTGCTGACCGTTCATTGATGAATGTCTGCTTTGTGATGGCAGAAGGTTACGAGGGCTTAGAGAAAGAATTCTTGCAAGTATGTAAAGCCAATGGTATGTCCGGCTTGGCTGGTCACCGTTCTGTTGGAGGCTTCAGGGCTTCCATCTATAATGCAATGCCTAAATCCAGTGTGCAGGCCTTGGTGGATTTGATGGCCGATTTTGCTCGCAAGAAGCAGGCCTGATGGAGGAAGTAGTATTCAGCCGAAATAAGAACGCCGGACCAGTATCCCGGCCCGGCGTTCTTGAGGTTACATTCCTACCATACCTTCCGGAAGTACCCAACTATCAAATTCCTCTGCCGTCAGGTAGCCCAGTTGAAGGGCTGATTCTTTTAAGGTCAAACCTTCCTTGTGTGCTTTTTGAGCAATTTCAGCCGATTTATAATACCCGATTTTAGTATTCAAAGCCGTTACCAACATCAGTGAGTTGTTCACGTGCTTGCGAATATTATCGTGTAAGGGTTCAATTCCAACTGCGCATTTGTCGTTAAAGGACACGCATGCTTCTCCGATTAGACGGGCGGAGTGCAAGAAATTGTAGATCATGACGGGTTTGAATACGTTTAGCTCAAAGTGTCCGTTGGATCCTCCAATATTGATGGCCACATCATTTCCCATTACTTGAGCTGCCACCATTGTTAAGGCCTCGCATTGAGTTGGATTCACTTTTCCAGGCATAATGGAAGAACCTGGTTCATTATCTGGGATAAAGATTTCCCCGATACCGGACCGTGGACCAGAGGAAAGCATACGAATATCGTTTGCAATCTTCATTAAGCTGACAGCAACGGTTTTGAGGGCGCCGTGGGCCTCGACGATTCCGTCATGGGCTGCCAGGGCTTCAAACTTGTTGGGGGCAGTGATAAATGGTAGTTCGGTTAATTGAGCGATGTGGCGGGCAACATTCTCGGAGTACCCTTTAGGCGTGTTGATTCCGGTTCCTACTGCAGTTCCGCCCAATGCCAACTCGCTGAGGTGCTCTAATGTGTTCTTGATGGCCCGAAGTCCATGGTTAAGCTGCGCTACATAACCGGAAAATTCTTGTCCGAGGGTTAAAGGCGTCGCGTCCATAAAGTGGGTGCGTCCGATTTTTACCACGTTCATGAAGTCCTTTGATTTAGCGTCTAAGGTGTTACGCAGTTTCTCAATGCCCGGTATGGTCGTCTCGATCAGCATTTTGTAGGCTGCGATGTGCATGGCGGTTGGGAAGGTATCATTGGACGACTGCGATTTGTTTACATCATCGTTGGGATGCACAAATTTTTGCTCGTCGCTCAGTTGTCCGCCATTGATGACGTGCGCGCGGTAAGCGATTACCTCATTGGCATTCATGTTACTTTGGGTGCCAGAGCCGGTTTGCCAAACCACCAGAGGAAACTGATCGTCTAGTTTACCTTCGAGTATTTCGTCGCAAACTTGTCCGATAAGGTCGCATTTTTCTTTTGGGAGTACACCTGCTTCAAAATTAGTTAGCGCGGCTGCTTTTTTCAAAATAGCGAAGGCGCGGATAATTTCGATAGGCATCTTATTGGTATCTCGGGCAATCTTAAAATTGTCGATGGAGCGTTGAGTTTGAGCTC
>CANHDG010000025.1 GCA_947459365.1 Saprospirales bacterium | reverse complement strand
TTGGCTGGAACATCCGTCAAAATATTCTTGTAAGTGAAATTCGTACCATCTGTACTTACACCCAACTGAGCCACTGCAGTCTCCGTGAAGTGAATGTACTGCGTGTAAAAACGCACACGAACGTCCGACTTTCCAGAGCAGTCCGCAGGTACACCTACACCCGTTAGTGTAACATCATGGTCAAACTCACCATTGGCATCTGAATTGAAAATGAAAAAGCCAGAACTAGCGGTTGGAGATCCAAGTGCTGGAATAGCTGGATCCATAAAACCTGCAAATGGATCATTTGTCCAAACCCAATCCTCCGGACCAGCGTTTGTTCCTCCATTTACCCAGTTGGCAGTTGCCACAGCTTGATCAGAAAAAGTTTCTGACCAAAATGCTTGAGCAAAACTTTGGTTAAAGCCTGCCAGCACCAGCAAGAGGGCAGCAAAACTTTTTGTCAGTAGTGATCTTAACATAAAAATAAATTAGTTAGACAAGTTAAAGTTAGGCAATAGTTTAAGGGCTCAAATATCTGCATTTGTATTCAATAAGTTCGTTAAGGAAGCTGAAAAAAATACAATTTGCCCAAAATATTCCACCCCTTTATAGCTTCTAGATAAAATAAATTCAAAGATTACCAATAACATCTTTGCCGATATCTCGGCGATAATACATTCCCTCAAAATCAATCTTACGAATATTCTTGTACGATTTTTTCAAAGCCGCAGATAAATCCTTCCCAAAAGACGTTACAGCAAGCACCCTTCCCCCATTGCTGAGGACTCGTCCGGACTCCTCCCTAGTACCCGCGTGCAATACAATACTGTCCTTCACTTTATCTAAACCATTGATTTCCTTTCCTTTTTGATATTCACCCGGATAGCCTCCACTTACCAACATCACCGTAGCCGCCGACCGGCTGTCCGTCTTAATCACCGTTCGCCCTAACCGTCCCATCGCACATGCTTCGCATAGCTTTACTAGGTCATTCTTTAAACGCAGCAGCACCACTTCCGTCTCAGGATCTCCCATCCGACAGTTGTACTCAATCACATAGGGTTCCCCATCCACCGCAATCAATCCAAAAAAGAGAAATCCCCGGTAGTCAATCCGCTCTTTTTGCAAACCGGCCACCGTCGGTGCAATTACCCGCTCCTCTACTTTTCTCCACATCTCCTCTCCTACAAACGGAACAGGACTCACAGCACCCATGCCACCTGTATTCAGACCGGTATCCTGCTCCCCAATGCGCTTGTAATCTTTTGCCTCCGGTAGAATTTTATAATTTTTGCCATCCGTAATCGCAAATACACTAAACTCAATCCCTTTTAAAAAGGATTCAACTACTACTTTATCAGAAGCATGCCCAAATTTTCCCCCGAGCATGTCGCGAAGCTCCGATTGTGCGGTAACGCGCTCGTCGCAAATAACTACCCCTTTCCCCGCAGCTAAACCGTCCGCCTTCAGAACAATTGGCAAGGGATGACTAGCAATATAATTTAACCCTTCATCCAAATTGGCAGCAGTAAACTCCCGATAGGTCGCGGTTGGAATACCATGTCGCATCATAAACTCTTTTGCCCAGGCTTTGCTCCCCTCCAACATTGCACCTGCCTGCGATGGCCCAACAACCAAAACACCCCTACTTGATAAGTAATCCTGTATGCCTTTCACTAAAGGTTCTTCTGGACCAACCACTACCAAGGTAACTTGTTTAGACTGGACAAAGTCGAAAACTGCATCAAAATCCAATGGATTTAAACTCACATTCTGACCACAAGCAGCAGTACCCGCGTTCCCGGGAGCAATATAAAGGGCTGAACAATGTTTACTTTTTGATAAACGAACCGCAAAAGCATGCTCCCGCCCCCCGGAACCCAATAACAAGATAGTGTGCATAACGCTGTTTTTTCGGCAAAAATAATCCTTACTTCCAAATACTAATCCCTCTATCAGCACTTTCCACTCCCAATCCGCCTAATTCATTCAATTGATTATACCTATCTTAGCGCCTTGATCGTTATCCTTTATTATGACTTCAAAAATTACGTACTTAGGCGAACTGCGAACGGAGGCAGTACATCTTCAATCCGGAAATATTATTATTACAGATGCACCAACAGACAACCAAGGTAAAGGAGAAGCCTTTTCGCCTACTGACCTCTGCGCAACCGCACTTGCATCTTGTATGCTGACAATCATGGGAATCAGCGCCAGAAACCACGACATCCAAATCGAAGGAACCACCGCAACCGTCCATAAAATAATGGCTGCAAACCCTAGAAGAATTGAGGCAATTGAGATCAATATTCACTTCCCAATAAAACCTTTTACAGATCTGCAAAAAAAATTACTCGAAACGGCAGGCCGCACCTGCCCAGTCGCCCTAAGCCTCCACGAAAACATCGAACAACGTATTAACTTTATCTGGGAATAATCATGCGAACTGTATTGCTAATCGCCTTTTCTGTAGGCTCTATTTTACTTTTTAGTTGCCAAAACAATAATAATCAGCTAAATGTGAGTGACCAAGTACTCACTAATGGTACAATTCCGGAAGACTTTACTGCCTTCTACCAAAAGTTCCACTCAGATAGCCAATTCCAAATGACACATATTAGCTGGCCACTCTCTGGTAAAACAGGTGTCCAAAAAGACAGTACCACTACTAGTACCGTTGATAAAATTTGGGAGCAACAAGGGTGGAAAATGCATAAATTAGATGCATTTAATCCCAAAGACTACAAAAGAGAATGGGAAGCCGTTGGAGATATCATGGTAATGGAGCGCATCACGGCAAGAGCTGTCCCTTTCGGAATAGAACGAAGATTTGCTAAAAGAGCCGACCAAGAGTGGGAACTTATCTTCTATTCCGATACCCATGAATTCAAATAGCCTTCGACTACCTATCATATGCACGTAATTGACTGGATCGTTCTCGCCTCCACACTCTCTTTCATCGTTCTGTATGGTCTATGGGTCAGCAGAAAACAAACAAACGAAAGCCATGACTTTCTCGCAGGCCAGCGCAACCTCAAATGGTGGACAATCGGCCTCAGTATCATGGCCACTCAGGCAAGTGCAATTACTTTTTTAAGTACCCCCGGCCAAGGCTTTGTAGATGGGTTACAATTTGCCCAATTCTACTTCGGAATGCCGATCGCTGTTCTGCTCCTAGCCTATTTTATCCTCCCTGTATACTACCGGCTGAAGGTTACAACAGCCTACGAATTCCTAGAGGAGCGCTTCGATTTGAGGATGAGAAGCCTAACCGCAATTTTATTTTTAATCCAAAGAGGGGTAGCAGCCTCTATTAGCATCTATGCACCCAGTATCATCTTCTGCGCCGTTTTTGGGTGGAATCTAGCCCTTACCAATTTTTTTATGGCCGCTTTTGTGGTCCTGTATACCACCTCCGGAGGAAGCGAGGCCGTCAGCAAAACCCAACAAATGCAGATGAGTATCATGCTATCTGGACTCGTCATCGCATTCCTAGTAATCCTATATCACTTACCAGAAAACATCGGAATCTCCGAAGCATGGAACATCGCCGGCGCAACCGGCAAAACTCAAATCGTCGACTGGACCTTTAGCTGGACAGACCGATACAATATCTGGTCCGGCCTGATTGGAGCGACTTTTTTATTTCTATCCTACTTTGGCACCGATCAAAGCCAAGTTGGGCGCTACCTGTCCGGAAAATCCTTAAGAGAAAGTAGGGTGGGGCTCCTGTTTAATGGCTTTGTGAAGATTCCTATGCAACTGCTCGTGCTTTCCGTAGGAGTAATGATGTTCGTCTTCTACCAATTTAACGACCAACCACTTCACTACAACGCAATCAATGTTTCCAAAGTCAAAGGCACCCCTTATGAACCAGCTTTTACCCAACTTGAAAACAAGGCAGACAGTCTATTCAAAATCAAACAAGTCCTTCTATCTCACTTCGACAACTCGCCGGAACAACAAAAAAGTCTTCAAAACTTAGAGCAAAGTCGCACGCAGCTTCGTAGTCAAGCAGATTCCTTGATCGTATTGGCAAGCCCAAAAGCGGATGTAAAAGACAAAGACTACATCTTTATCAATTTCGTTCTATCCCACATCCCTAAAGGATTAGTTGGGTTACTACTAGCCATGATTTTTTGTGCATCCTGGAGCACTACCGCCTCAGAGCTCAATGCCCTAACATCCACTAGTGTGTCGGATATTTACAAACGGTCCATCGCGCCTAATAAAAGCGAACAACATTACCTAAGCATTTCTAAAAGAACAACCATACTGTGGGGGGCCTTCATCACTATATTTGCCAGTAATGCAGACCTGTTTGACAACCTAATACAAGCTGTGAACATGGTAGGATCCATCTTTTACGGAACCATACTGGGTATATTTCTAACCGCCTTTTTCATAAAAAGAGTAAAAGGAAAAGCAGTCTTTGTCGCTGCAATAATTGCTCAAGTAATTGTCTCATACCTGTTCTTTTATGTAAATAAGGATGTCTACCTCTGGTATAACCCCTTAGGATGCGGTTTGGTGATGGGAATTGCCACCTTGATACAGTTTTCATTCCCTAACTTGGGCAACCATAAGAATTAATAATTCGTCACTCTTCTGTTTGTCTTAAACGGTAAATACGCAGATGGGACATCGCTAATCCCCCAATTTGGCACTAACCCAATCTCGTACGAACTTAAGTTCTATAAAGACGCTCAACGTACACTCATATACAATCATTAAATACACCATCCGTTATGCTCAACTAATTTGAAGCCTAACCTATGTCCTTGTCTTTGACCTGTACTTCGTTTGAGCAGTCTCCTTACTTTAGACCACTTATCTGCACATCATGCGCTCGAATTTATTTCTACTTTGCTCAGCTCTCCTCGCCCTTTCAGCAAATGCCTTGGCCCAAACAACTGAAATAGATTTTCCGGAATTGGGAATAGGAGAATGGCGTGAGCACCTGCCTTGGCAACGAGCACGTTCTGTTACCTCCAGTCCTACCCATGTTTATTACGGCACAGAATGGGCTGTTGTCGAAATTGATAAATCAGATAGATCCACTCGCTTTCTAACCAAAATAGAGGGTTTAAATGATGTGGGAATACAAAAAATTCGCTACAATCGAAAAGCAGAAGCACTCTTCATAGCTTACACAAATAGTAATATTGACCTATACTATCCCACTTCCAACAAGACTGTTAACCTGCCGTTTATTCTAAAAAATACGGTACTCACCGGAGATAAAACCGTCAAGGATTTATTTTTTGAGGACGAATTCGCCTACATATCCACATCCTTCGGCGTTGTTAAACTCGATATGAACAAGGGCGAAGTGGTATTTACGGTCTTTACAGGAGTTCCAGTGCGTTCCTTTGCACTTTACAAGGAAAACTACTACATGGGTACCGAGGATGGATTATTCCGCCTTCCCGTTAATGATAATAACCCCGCCGACTTCAGTCGCTGGCAGCTCCTTGGACCTGCACAAGGATTCAATGCGGGTCTTCAAGTGAATGCCTTAGCCGTTTTTAACAACTTCCTCTACGCAGGGATAGCAGGAATAGACCTGGTTCGCTATGATGGCCTTTCCTCGGTTGTATCAATAAACCAACAGTCAGATCTGGAGGTCGCCTTCATGACAACCGAAGGAAATGGGCTAGTCATCGCTTGGAAAAATGGGGAAATAGGAAAAGCGACCTACCTCAACAGCTCAGAAAACTTGATCGATATCCACCTCTCTTGCGAGCTATTCCGCCCATTGGATATCGTTGAAGATGGAGATCAGGTATTTTGGATGGCAGACGCATGGGATAAATTCCGCCAATACAACCACCTCAACGGAAACTGCGACTTTTTTACCTTCAACTCTCCTTACGATCATCAATCCACCGAAATCGCACTAAGAGGCAATAAGGTGTTTGTTGCAACATTGGGGGCTGACCAAAATTTAAACCCAATTCCTGGCAGATTAGGCCTGTATCTGCTAGATGATGATGGACAATGGAAACGATATAACGGAGATTCTAATCCAGAGCTAACTCTGGATAATTGCCATGAAGGCTGGTGGCGGGTAACTCCACATCCTACCGAAGAAAAAATATATGTTGGAAGCTTCACCAGTGGCCTAATCGAACTAAGTGATGATGCAACTTCCACGAAATGCTTTAACAAAAACAACTCCATTTTAGGAGATGCAGGTGCTGCAGGAGCGAACAGAACGGCTATAGGAGGAATGGCTTTTGACCAGGAAGGCAATTTATGGATTTGTAATTACGGAGCAAATAAGCCAATCGCAGTGCTCAAACCTGATGGCACACTCGCTAATTTCAGTGTGCCTGGTGGAGGTAACTTCCTAAAAGTAGTGGTAGATAATAATGGATACAAATGGTTTGTTTCCGCCTTCACAGGAGGGCTAAGCGTTTACGATTCCGGTGCTGACTTAGAGGATCCTTCCGACGACCAGTATAAAGTAATTAACACTGCCAACTCCGTCTTGGCCACAAATGAGGTTACTTCCCTAGCCGTCGATTTAAATGGGTATATTTGGGTAGGGACCAAAGAAGGGCTTTACAGTTTCCAATGCACTGGGGCTATTTTTGGAAATAATAACTGCACAAGAGGTGTTCGGCAAATTGTAACCGTAGATGGATTTAATGGATACCTTCTACAAGATGAATTTATTAAAGTAATCTCGGTAGATGGTGCAAACAGAAAATGGGTTGGAACTACTAATGGAATTTTCGTTCAGTCGCCCGATGGCAAAACCACCTTACAAAGGTTTGATATCACCAATAGTCCTTTACCTTCCAACTCCATCGAAACCATAGCCATTCATCCAACCACCGGCGAAGTGTGGATCGGAACGACAAAAGGCATTGTCTCTTTCAGATCGGATGCAACATTTGGAGGGAAAATAAACAACACCTCCGCTTATGCTTACCCGAATCCAGTCCTAGCTGATTACACAGGCCCCATAGCCATCTACGGCCTTGCGCGCGATGCCAATATAAAAATTACCGATGCTTCTGGATACCTTGTATATGAAGGCAAAGCAAATGGAGGGCAGGCAGTTTGGGATGGAAAAGACTACTTAGGAAGACGTGTTGCATCTGGGGTATATCTAATCTATGCTACCAGTAGTACCTCTTTTGAAGATCCAGATGCTATCATTACAAAAGTGGTAATCATCAACTAATTGCAATCAACATCCGTTCCACTCAAAGGAGAAGCCCGCAGAAAGCGTTAGATGCTTCTGCGGGCTTCTCTTCTAATATTTAATACTTGTAAGAAAACGTGTGCTCCAAAGGAGCAGCTCCTCTGTCCACGTTATTGTGCAGTAGCTCTCTCTTTAATGTATTCTTGCAACCAAGCAGTTGTCACCGATTTAGGACGCTCCAGTGGTAGACCCAAAGCTCTTGACCAACATTGCGCGGCCAGTACACCCAATGCACGGCTCACTCCAAAAATAACTGTATAGTAATTGTACTCATTCATTCCATAATGCAGCAAAAGTGCACCACTATGCGCATCTACGTTTGGCCACGGGTTTTTAACCTTACCCAAGCTGGACAAAATGGGTGGAACCACGTCAAATATTTTCCAAACAGTGTTCACCAAATCATTCTCAGCCGCATTGGCAGACGCAAAAGCACGCTGAGCTGTAAAACGAGGATCCGGTTTACGCAACACCGCATGACCATACCCGGGAATCACTCGACCGCTTGCCAAAGTATCTTTGACATAGTCAGCGATTTGCTCATGCGTAGGCTTAGAGGTGCCTAATGTATCAACCATCTTCTGAATCCAACGAATGACCTCCTGATTTGCAAGTCCATGCAGAGGTCCTGCAAGTGCATTCATAGAGGCACTTAACGACAAATACGGATCGCTAAGCGTTGAGCCAACTAGATGGCATGTATGCGCAGAAGCATTTCCACCTTCGTGGTCAGCATGAATAGTCAAGAATAACCTCATGTACTCCTTGAAACCCTCATCCTTAAAACCAAGCATGTGCGCAAAGTTGCCACCCCAATCCAACGTAAAATCGGGCAACGTTTGCTCTCCATTCCGGTAAATTCGGTTATAAATATAGGCGGCTACTCTAGGAAGCCGGGCAATCAAATTCATTGTATCCTCATACGTGGCGTCCCAATACTCCGACTTGTTGAAGCCCGAAGCATAACGCTCCGCAAAAACACTGGTATTTTGCATGGAAAGAATACCAACCGAAAACTGTGTCATCGGATGGGTTTCCACAGGCAGTGCCTCAATCGCACGGAACACACTATCTGGCACCTGAGAGCGCTTGACCCAAGCATCTGTCAACCACTTCACTTCCTCCTCCGTTGGGATATTACCAGTTAACATTAACCAAAACAAGCCCTCTGGAAGAGGTTCCTTGCCGTTTGGTGCAGTAGGAAGCTTCTCTTTTAACTCCGGAATCGAAAAACCTCGAAACCGAATACCTTCCTCTGCATCTAATAAAGATGGCTCCCAAAGCATAGAGGTAATATCCCGCATTCCCCCTACTATCTGATCAACAGTGACTTCATCCACCTGTAGTGTGCCATGCTCTTTGAGCATTTCTTTCATCTCTTTGGCATGAGCCTGCGCCTTTTCGAAAAATAATTGTTTAAGCGTATCCATATTTGACTAGGTCACGAAATAGTATATGTATTTATTGATGTGGTGTAAAAACGCGAAAGCGAAGCGACCAACAGAGGCCACTTCGCTTTCGTTGTACTATTATTTGAAAAAACTTCGCCCCTGTCCAATCAACAACATCCTACAGAAAAAGTTCTAAATTGAGTGTTCTTGTGAAAAGACAACGCGTATCATTTACGAAGCCTTGGAGCGCAGGTCAATATCAAGTTGAAAGGCTAAAGTGATGGCCCAGAATGTTGAGTACGACAGTAAACTTACCAGGAAACATCCTCATCATCCCCTTTCGACTTGTTTGCTGGACGATCATCCAACTCCTCGTCAAAAGAATTATCACCGGATTCCTCCATGTCAACTGACTCACCGTCTTCGTAGTCATCCTCCTCCAAACGATTTTGTGCCTCCCACTCTGCCTGACGGCGATCAAACTCCTCATAGTCAAAATCAGGCATTAACTCCGTTTTGACGTGATCAACAACCTCATTCAAGGAGCTAACAAAGCGATTGAAGTCTTCTTTGTACAGAAATATCTTGTGACGTTTGTATCCAAAGCCATCCTCGCGACGGGTGCTTTCCGTGATTGTGATAAAAAAGTCTTCCCCACGTGTTTTTCTTACATCTAAGAAATACGTACGGCGCTTCCCAGCACGTACTTTTTTGGAAAATACGCTTTCTTCGGTGTCCCCTCCACGATCACTGCGATCACGGTCAAATCCACCGCGCTCACCATAACGAGGACGATCGCCACCACGATCGCTTCCAAAACGGCGGCCTCCACCGCTGCGGTCATTGCGATCACCATAACGAGGGCGATCACTGTAACGTGAACGGTCCCCACCACGGTCGCTGTAACGCGGGCGATCACCTCCGCGGTCATTGTTTTCTCCGCGGTCATTGTTTAGATCATCACGGTCTCCCCGTCTAAATTTCCCGAATTCCACTGTTGCTGAATTTTAGTGAAAGAATAATTGAACTATTAATTGGGACAAAGGTATATTTTTCAGTAACAGTGTGTGCTATCTTTGAAAAAAACCTTTGCAAATTTTGAAAAAAATATAAAAAAACATCTGCAAGACTGTACATGTGCACCTGAATGAAACCTAAGTGAAGCAATTTTTACTTCTTATCTGCAAAATAAATCACTTTTGTCAACCATTTAGAGGTGTCAGGCTCACTATCCGGACCTACTACGTACTCCTCAATAGCCGGTGGCACAATCTTTAACCCGTTTTCAAGGCAATAGACATCCATAGCAGCATGAGCGGTACCTACCCCTTCATAGCCCCCTAGGTACTCAATCATGTAGGCCTTCCTTCCACCAAGCTTGTAGGTGGCCAATCCCGAGGTTGTGGTAGTTGCATTAACTGGAAATGCAGCCATAAAATCGGACCTTCCACCTTCCCAACTCCAATAAAGCGCCGTTGCTGGACCTGCTGGACTGCCTCCAGCTTTAGACAAAAGGCCAACCGTCTTCTGCAAACCGTCAGAATAGGCTTTCCCTATTTGAGCGGTATCAACCGTCTGGCGAACACCTGCATAAATTCGTTCCGCCCATACTTCTTCCTCCTTCACCTCAAACCCGAGGTATTTACGGTGAGCACGTTCCTCTAAAATCCGTTCAAGGTTCTCTAAACCCATCACAAAATCCTTCCCTAGGGCAGCATCAATGTCAGTAAGCATCATTAGCCCATTCAATGGAAACGGGGCCCTCCAATCATATACCCACGAAACTTTTGTTAATCCCTCTTCCAATGTGAAATCAAACCGGGTTTCTGAACTACTCTTAAAAGGACGAATAAATTCTGTCTTCAATATAATTTGATCCTCCTTCAGGGCTGTGATCGTCTGGCTACCTTCCCCAGCCTTGTCATTTCCCTTCCATTGGTAAGAGGCGCCTACTTCGCCATCTACCCCCGTAACACTTATCTGCATGCCAGGATCTAAGGCAGTCCAAGGAGACCACTCCTTGAAATTTTCCAAATGCCGAACATAATCAACAACCATTGAACGAGGTGCATCTATGGAGATACTACGAACAACGCGATAATCTTTTTTGCCAAAAAGGCCTAGCGCAATCACCACAACCAGAATGGTCAACGCCGCATACAAGAGAAATTTTAAAAATTTTACCATGAGTTATTGGTTTAATCAAGTGCAAATTTTCAAAACAAAATCCTAAACTAACTACCTTCGCCCTGTTTTTTAAATTATAAAAATGCAGACAGATACTTTTGTCGTTACTGGTGGACGCTCCCTATCCGGTGAGTTACAACCACAAGGTGCTAAAAATGAAGCCCTTCAGATTATTTCAGCGGTTCTCTTAACAGATGAAGTAGTAACCATATCGAATATCCCGGATATTATCGATGTGAATAAACTCATCGATTTGCTACGTGGACTCGGAGTCACCGTTGTTCGAATCACTCCCGATACCTATCAATTTTGCGCAGCAACCGTCGATGTAGCCTATATGCGCTCCGATGCTTTCATGCGTGAAGCACAAAAACTCCGGGGCTCCGTAATGCTCATCGGTCCAATGCTCGCCCGATATGGGAAAGCCGCACTGCCTAAGCCAGGCGGTGACAAAATTGGACGTAGACGCTTAGACACCCACTTCCTAGGCTTTCAAAAACTCGGTGCCGAATTCAAATACGATGAAGAAAAAGATATTTACTTTGTAGAACAACCCGCCTCAGGCCTAAAGGGTGTGTTCATTCACCTAGATGAAATCTCCGTTACCGGTACTGCTAACGTACTAATGGCCGCTGTACTTGCCAAGGGAACCACTACCATCTATAACGCAGCTTGTGAGCCCTATCTCCAACAGCTTTGCAAAATGCTGGTAAGAATGGGTGCTAAAATTGAGGGAATCGGATCGAATCTACTCCATATCCACGGTGTTCAACACCTCGGAGGCACCGATCACCGCTGCCTTCCCGATATGATCGAAATTGGCTCATTTATTGGCCTGGCGGCAATGACTCAGGGGGACATTACCATAAAAAATGCGGCTGTCGATCAACTGGGAATCATTCCTTACACCTTCGAACGGCTGGGAATACAACTTCATATCAAAGGCGACGATATTCATATCCCTTCTCAAGAACATTATGAAATCCAGACATTCATAGACGGCTCTATCATGACAATCTATGATGCCCCTTGGCCTGGATTCACACCAGACTTGATGTCAATTATTTTAGTAACCGCTACCCAAGCCCGCGGAAGCGTTCTAATCCATCAAAAAATGTTCGAAAGCCGCCTGTTTTTTGTAGATAAACTCATCGATATGGGCGCCCAAATCATTCTATGTGATCCCCACAGAGCTACCGTTATTGGCCTCGATAGAAGATATGCCTTGCGCGGCATAGAAATGACCTCGCCTGATATTCGAGCAGGCCAGGCCCTATTAATAGCTGCTTTATCCGCAAAAGGAGAGAGCCGTATCCATAATATCCACCAAATCGATCGCGGATACCAGCATATTGATACCCGATTAAATGCAATTGGTGCCAAAATAGTGCGCTTATAATATATGAAGGAAAGAGCTATTTCTGCCATTCTCTTCACCACTATAATGCTTGCAGGCGTTTTTGGAGGAGCATGGCCATTCACCCTCTTGTTTCTCTTAGTAGCTGGAGGTTGCGCCTGGGAACTACTGAAAATGCTATCTGAAGATGATACCAATCATCCGTTTGGACGTAGACTGGTAGGAACCTTCCTTGGCGTATGGCCATTACTGCTCTATTTATTGCACTCAAAACGCTCCTTCATTACAATTGATGGACCACTTTTATGGGCACTTTTCCTCCTGCCTATCTTTATGCTACTGCTCGCCGAGCTCTTTTTGCAGGCAGTAAAACCATTCCAACAGGTAGGCAACTACCTACTGGCTCTCATTTATGTAGGAATACCATTCGCACTGCTTGCCGATATCGCCTTTCCTGACCAACATTATTCCGCATGGAGGGTATTTGGACTACTTCTACTCAACTGGATGAATGATACCTTTGCGTATCTAACTGGATTTTTTTTTGGTAAAACACCGTTTTTCCCCAGAATTTCTCCTAAGAAAACATGGGAGGGAACTGTTGGTGGCATCCTCTTTACCTTCCTGTTTGCATGGGCATTATCCAACTGGATTAACTGCTATTCCGTTCCTCAATGGCTCGCCGTAGCAACCGTAGTGGCTATTTTTGGTACACTTGGCGACTTGGTAGAATCAATGCTCAAAAGAAGCGTGGGTGTTAAAGACTCTGGAGCCATACTACCTGGACATGGGGGATTTCTGGATAGATTCGATTCCTTAATCGTTTTAACCCCATTCGTCTGGCTAATACTCCAATTACTTAATCCCTGATATTAAAATAATAAGAAAATTTTCTTCTCAATACTTGGCAATCCAAAACTCTTGTCCGTATATTTGCACCCGCTTAATAAAAGCAAGGGGCGCATAGCTCAGCTGGTTCAGAGCATCTGCCTTACAAGCAGAGGGTCGGAGGTTCGAATCCTTCTGCGCCCACCCCTTCAAGGGCTCTCGCAATAAGAGTCCTTTTTTTGTCGGATTCCACTCTTAGGTCTTCGAAAAATGAATTCTAGATAAGTCTGTTCCGCAAAAGAATATATTTATCTTATTGATTAAGGCCTTTTTCTTGCCTTTCAAAAAACGGGCGCATAGCTCAGCTGGTTCAGAGCATCTGCCTTACAAGCAGAGGGTCGGAGGTTCGAATCCTTCTGCGCCCACACAAAGCCACCTCATCAAGGTGGCTTTTTTTATTGCGCCATTTATAGCAATTAGGGCTCTAACGCACCCAATTCCAATGAATGGTTGCCAACCGCACTCTTTGTAAAGGAAATAAAAAAGGGCACCCCTACATAAGCCAGATAATTAAACCGCAAAATCGAGAAATCACCTACCTTTGTAAGTCTTTTAATATTGCCATGGATAAAATAATTAACGGCTTTTCTAAACTAACAAAAGCGCAAAAAATACAGTGGCTCTCCGAACAGTTCGCCTCCTCACCAGAGGAATTAGCAGCAGTCCTGACCTCTTGGCAGCACCCCAATGAAAGCCAACAAAAAATCCTAGACGGATTCACCGAAAACGCCGTCTCAAACTATACACTCCCATACAGTATTGCCCCAAACGTCCTGGTAAATGGAAAGACCTATGCGGTTCCAATGGTGATTGAGGAGAGCAGCGTCGTTGCAGCAGCGTCAAGCGCAGCAAAATTCTGGTTGGAGAAAGGCGGTTTTCATACCGAAGTCTTAGGAACATTAAAACTTGGTCAAGTACACTTTCGCTGGACAGGCGGCAGCAAAAAAATACAGGCGCTGTTCCCCGAATTAAAGCAGGTCCTACTGGAGTCTTGCGAGGACTTGACTGTCAACATGAGAAATAGGGGAGGGGGGGTCGTTGATCTAGAATTAATCGATTTTTCCTCGCTTGAACCTAACTACTTCCAAATTCGAGCCTCTTTTGAAACCTGTGATAGCATGGGGGCTAACTTTATTAATTCCGTGCTCGAGCGATTCGGGGATACACTCGAATACTACTTCGATACTAAATCCAATCTGCCAGATGCAGAACGTGATGTAGAAGTAATCATGTGTATTCTCTCCAACTTCACCCCCAATTGCCTAGTACGCGCTTGGGTAGAATGCCCCGTATCCGAACTAGAAGATCTTGCACGACACGCAGGCCTGCCTGGCCCAGAAGCAGTAGACAGGCTTTGTACGGCAGTTAGAATAGCCGAATTAGACCCCTACAGGGCCACTACCCACAATAAAGGAATCTTTAACGGCATTGATGCAGTTGTCCTGGCAACCGGAAACGATTTTAGAGCGATTGAAGCCTGTGGGCACACCTATGCCTCAAGAGACGGCCAATACAGAAGCCTGAGCAAAGCATGGGTGAAAGATGGAGTATTCAAAATGGAGCTTAAACTACCACTTGCACTCGGAACCGTCGGAGGGCTGACAGCGCTCCATCCCATCGCAAAACGATCCCTCGAAATCCTTGGTAACCCCTCTGCACAAGAATTAATGCAAATTGTAGCAGCTGTTGGCCTGGCTCAGAATTTCGCAGCCGTTCGCTCCCTGGTTACAACAGGCATACAAAGTGGACACATGAAAATGCACTTGACGAATATTCTAAACCACCTAGGAGCCAAAGAAGAGGAGGCAACAGCTGCACAAGCGCATTTCGCTAACCACACCGTAAGCTTTAGCGCTGTAAGAGGTTTCCTCCAGCAATTTAAGGACGAAGCATCTGAATAAACTCTTTAACGGTTAATACAGATTGGTCCCCAGTTTCTTGGTTCTTTATTGTAAGGACACCTCGCGCCCTCTCTGTATCACCTACAATTGCAACATACGGAATATTTCGCTTAGCTGAATATTCAAACTGCTTCTTCAGCTTACCTGCTTCTGGAAATACCTCCGTTGCAATATCCGCATTCCGCAACACCGTTGCACACTCAAACGCATACCGCTGACTTACTTCATCAAATGACGCAAAGAGCACTTCTACAGAAGACTTTAACGCTTCTGGAAATACTTTTAACTGCTCCATCACATCATAAATACGGTCGGCACCAAAAGAAATACCTACACCGGATAAACCTGGAACGCCAAACACACCCGTCAAATCAGCATAGCGGCCCCCTCCTCCAATACTTCCCATAACAACACCCACTGCCGCAACCTCAAATATGCAGCCAGTATAGTACGAAAGCCCTCGCGCAAGAGTAGCGTCAAACTGTAATTGGTTCTTTAAAGGAGTATTATGTAAAAAGCCAAACACCTGATTCAGCTCAGCCAACCCCTCTCTCCCTGTTTCCGTTGTCAAGAACACATCCAAACCCTCCATAGAAGAGGAAGCCAACATCTCCTCTAACCGATTAACAGCCTCTGCTGCTATCCCATTTTCTAATAGCTCCTTCCGTACTCCCTCCATCCCAACTTTATCAAGCTTGTCAATCGCCACCGTCATATCTATAAAGCGATCAGCAATACCCGCTGCCTCCGCCATTCCATACAAAACCTTTCGGTTATTTACTTTAATTACAACTGGCACACCTAACTTCGTGAAGGCACTATCATAAATTTGGATCAGTTCCGCCTCGAACAACAAACTATCTGAGCCAATTACATCCGCATCACACTGATAAAACTCTCTGTATCGCCCCCTTTGTGGACGATCTGCACGCCAAACGGGCTGTATCTGATACCGCTTAAAGGGAAAGGTCAACTGCCCGCGATTCATTACAACGTAGCGGGCAAATGGAACCGTTAAGTCATAGCGTAAACCCCGCTTTGCGATTTTGGGCAATAACTTAGCGGATGACTTCGCGGCCAACAACTCCTGATCTGCCTCTTTTAAATAATCTCCATTATTCAAAATTTTAAACAATAACTTATCTCCCTCCTCCCCATATTTACCTGTTAAGGTAGACAAATTTTCCATTGCCGGTGTCTCCAATGGCTGAAATCCAAATTGGGTAAACACACTTCGTATGGTATCAAAAATAAAGGTTCGTTTGCGAACCTCCTCCGGCCCAAAATCCCTGGTACCTTCTGGAATGCTTGGCTTTTGCATTTTTCTACTGTTTTATCAATTTAATCTTTTAAATCAATCTTTTCTATGTCCTAACGAACTAATGTAGTACTCCCTTTGTATTCAAGCTCAACGCCATCCACAAATCGCACCAAAGCATACCAAGTATATACCCCAACAGCTCCATCTCTACCACCAATTTTCCCATTCCAGCCTAAACTCGGCTCGTTTAATGGAATATTGGAGGCCTCAAAAACATGTCCACCCCATCGATCATAAACCCGTAATAGCCGAATCTCAATAGCTGCCGGACCCGCAAATCCAGTAAAAAAGTCATTCGGAAACACTCCTTTCTCTGGATCAAAAACATTTGGAAAATACACAGGACGTAGCTGGTTGATCCGTACTCGAACCACTGCTGTATCCATACATCCATCCTGATCCGTAATCTTAACCACGTAATCCTCATCAGAAATGGCCTGAACCGTCGGCTCCGAACAGGTGGTGCAACTTAAACCAACATCAGGGGTCCATTGATAGGTTACTAAACGACCTGCTGGCCCTACTACCGTACTTACCTGAACAGGATAACCCAACTCAACCAATGTATCCCCTGGCTGTGCCAAAACAACCAGCTCAGGCGGCTGCTGCAGACGAACAAAAACAGAATCCAAACAACCAAGCGCGTCCCTGACCTTCGCCCAATAATCTCCAGCATATAAATTTAATAACACCGGACTGTCTACGTACTGCCCACCATCTGCACTGTACTCATACCCAGGTGTACCGCCTGTAGCCCCTAACTCAATAATACCAGTCGGCAGCCCAAAACATAATAAATCTTTTTGATCAATGAGCTGAACATCTAACTCAGGTGGCTCATTGACCTTAATTGCGGCAACGGCTGTACACCCATTCGCATCCGTAGCAGTCACTTGATACGTGCCCGGTGACAAACGTTCCGCCTCCGACTGATTTTGACCATCTGACCACTGGTAAGAAAAGCCTCCAACCCCTCCAAGACCGGTGGCCACCCCAGCTCCATTATTTGCATTGAAACAAGTAATATCAATCGTATCTACCAAAATGGAAACTGGAGGATGATCCGTCACTGTAACCGAAAAAGTGCCCTTGCACAATTTACTATCCAAGCCTAAAATCGTATACACTCCTGCGGTTAGCCCCGCTTGACTAGAATTCGATGAAAAACCATTGCCCCAATCAAACTGATAGGGGCCTGTGCCATTTGTAACCTCCAACGCTATTAAGCCGTTAGCGTCTCCAGTGCACAAGGGTGGAGTAACCGTTGGGTCAACCTCTAGCCGCAGTTCTAAAACATCAATATCAAGTTCCGTTTCACAGTTATTAGCATCGCGAATTAATAAATTATAAGTACCCTCACCGAGTCCAGTCAGAGAATTATCGCTAGTAAATGGACCACTGTTCCAACTAAATAAATAAGGCGGTGTGCCAGAAGTAATATTGGTTATCTCCACCGCCCCATTGGTCCCTCCATTACAATCTGGAACAGCAATAATCGTGTCCACCGTCACGTCTGGGTAAACCGTCAACGTCTGAATATCCGTCACTTTACATCCCAACTCGGTAGTTAAGGTAAGTACGACAGAACGAATCCCGGCTGTATTAAAAACAACTTCGTGAGGGCCTTTACCAGAGGCGGTAGGAGGCTCCGAATTAGCACCAAAACTCCACTGGTAATCCGTGATTGCACCCAAAGAAAAACTGGATTGATCTACAATTTGTACCGGAACCCCGATACAAACAGCATTGGGTATCGTTTGAAACTTGGCCTCAGGACCCAAAAAGGTGCCCGTTCCTCCAAATTCAACCGAAAAGCCATTGCCATACGTACTAAAGTTGTTGACACAAAGCGCATAGGTAACCCCGGCCTCCATATTAAGTGGGGCCAACCAGGCATTATCCCCCGGATCACTGCAACCCGCATCCTCACTAATATCGGTCTCCCCATCCCGAAGTCCCGTTGCCCCCAAACAAGCAGCAGAATTAATATTGGAGCTCTGGCCGGAAGCCATGCAGCGCTCAATCAATTTATTCTGACAGTTGCCAATTCCATTGGGGAGTCGATATAAAACAAAATCAAGGTCATCCGGTCCATTATTGGGCGTTAAGGCAAATGTAAGCATCCCTGGAGTAGCACAGGTCCAAACAAACCAAGTTGAATTGGTCTCAAAATTTGTCCCCTGTCCATTAAAAAAACATTCAGCTCCGTTAAGCTCGGAAATATCAGATCCAGCTCCAGATACGTTTTGCACTACAAAGGGTGACTTGTCACACAAAATGGCTGCTTCGGGACAATCACTCTGGGGATCTACAGGAGGATTGTAGTTATTAATGCAAATTTGAAAAGTTCCAGTCTGTCCATTAGCTCCTTGAATTCGAATGTAGTACGTAGACCCTACAAACAGCCCCCCCTGATATGCCTCCACCACATTCGAGTTGCCAGCCGAAGACTGACACTCCAACTGATCTAAAGTGCCACCGCAATTACCCCCATACAGTACAATCTGAGGATCATTTAATGTACCTCCCGAACTCGGTGTTGTAGCCCCACGTACCGTAATGTTCACATCAGTCGCCTCCGCGACAAATGAAAACCAAACGTCACTGAAAACCGAGGGACCAAAACAAAGCGGTGCACTGTATGCTGAAGGGCTTGCGCCATTATTCGAAAACGCGCCCGAAGCACTACAAAAAGCGGTAACATCAGAAATGAGAATCGGGTTCGCACAGTCATCATTTGATGGCTGCGCAACCACGGTAAGTACACCAACTACGTGCAACAAAAAGATTGTCAACAATTTCTTCATAGTCACAAATTCATTGTGTTTCATTGTTCCGTACAGCTCGAGACCTATCTATCCAAAGAAGAATAACCTGTACACCCCATTAGACGCCAAAAAACATAAAAATGTTGCTTATTCAGGAAGATTATCCGAAACATCCAGCTCCTTCCCTGAATCTAAATCCATGTTAACCAAAATAGCCAAGCTAATAAAAAACAAGGACCCTATCTTATCGGTCTCCACTAAGTCATTCATTAGCATCAATACAATAACCAAAACAAAACAAAGTAAAGCAGCTAATGCCATCCGGCGCTGCCAAGGAATTTTCTGAATGCGATAAATACGCTGCCCTTGTACCATCGCAAAAAAACAAAGTCCGATAAATAATAATACGCCCGGAATCCCTTGTTCCACCGCTATCATAAGATAATAATTGTGCATTCCAGACCGCTCAGGATTGTCGCTCACGTAGGTCCTAAAACTATTAACCGTATAATTTTTATAAAAAAAATAAAAATTACCTGGACCAAAACCCAAAAAAGGCTTGTCCTTAATCATCTGCGATGCTGCTACCCAACGGTATACTCGCTCCATCAATGAAATGTCTTCTAATCTGGTAGTCGCTTCTAATAAGCTCTCAAAACGAGTATGGGTAACCGTACGCTCATAATCCGGGGCAAACAACAACCAATTGTCCCTGTAGGTAACAAAGGCTACAAATAGACCAAAAAGAAGAACCGTTAGTGAAAGGGCCAAGCGCATTGCCCGCAACTTGACAACAAAACTTACTACTACTGACGCTACCAAAGCACCATAGGCCGCCCTGGTATAAGCAAAATTAATCCCAATTAAAAGCACTAAAATGCCCACAACTAGTATCCACCAAATTAAGGACCACCTCTTATACCAGTAGGTCGCATACCAAATAAACGGGATGAAAACTGCCATGATACAAGCGTACATAACATGATTCCTGTAAAACGGGGAGAGAACTGAATTAATGGTCTCAAATGAAAACCCTTTGCCTGAATGCCGAAACAAAATAATAATTACAGTAGCTAACAAAGGAATAAAAAACCACCATATCATCTTCTTTAAGTCCGCCTCCTCCTGCAAAAAACGCCCCGTCAAAAAGAAAAAAACAGCCACATACCACCCCTTAGCCAATAAAAACTTAATTGACACCCCAAAATCCTCCGAAAACAGTACCGAAATAGCCGTCCAAATCAAATGCAGTAATAAAACTATTGTGATAGGATGCCGCAAAAACCGCCCGTCAATCCGACTTCCATGTCGAATTAACCATAGGGTACCAGCTCCAGTAAGTAGCCACATTAAAGGCTCAGAAAAAAAATCGGTACCAAACCCACCAGGCAACTCCATTTCAGTCGATAATGGAATCGATGCCATCAATAAAAAATAAATAGACTTGAAATGAATGATCGTAACCCACATCAAGGCCAAACCAAACGGAAAACCTGCCAGCCACCACGATTCTGTAAAAATACCAGCCCCAACCAATACGAGGCAAGCAGTTGTCAAAACCACCACCGCACTCCCCCTTATTTTTATTGAGGGTAAACCCTCGGTCTGCTCGGACATAACATCAAGTGACACTTTTTAGTAGGTCTAAGACCTTCTTAATACGTTTTCCCAATTTACATCCCTGTAAGCATCGACAACCACCGCACCAAGAGCAGAAAGAAGAAAAACACTAATCACCGAGCCCAAAACAATCAAATTGCGGACCGGACGATTTTTTCGCAAAGCTGGTTCCGCCTTTTCGACAATGTGAATCGCCGAAATCTCCGTATTAAACACTGCCTTGATCTGGTAATACCGTTCTAGATCATAGCTCAGTTGCTTACGCGCCTGATAATGCAAATCCCTAAGAACTTGAAGCCTTGCTAGACCAGTACTATAACGCTCCAAGGTCAATTGCTTAACACCATCAGAGGGTTGGTCGCCTTCTACGCCCCTTGTGAGCATACGCCGTTGCTGCTCAGCAGCTCGTAAATTTGCTTTTATATACGCAATTGTATCACGAGGAATCAGCGGGTTGGGCTCTAATACCTCTAAACGAGCCCTGTTTTTTACTACATCCGATTCCGCACTCGCTAAGTTAAGCGCGAGCTGCTCACCTTGAGCAACGGGATCGTATATTCCAGATCTTGCCTGCAATTGTTCCAAACTATCTCCCAAGCGCTTAAGCTCTTCTTGCTTGCGTTGAATATTATCATCAATTGCTGCCAAAAGTCGGCCCTGACTTTCCGTATTTAACTTCCTTGCCATCTCATCCGTTTTCTTCATGGCAGCATTTGCCATCTTAGCAGCTATCTCAGGATCCGTATCCTCTACACTGATTTCCAATGCCTCATTTTTGTTCTTCTGAGCTAAATACAATTTCCGAAACCTTTTTCGAACTTTGAACTGCCCATCCTTAGAAGTGGAATCAATATCATAATGAACATACAAGTTGAATTGTTCAACCATGTAGTCCACCAGAGCATTACTGTTGGCAATTTCAGCAATACGATCCAAATCCTGATCTGTACCATAATATTCAGTAGCTTGCCCACTGCTCCCAAACAACTTCTCAGGATTTGCCAGCTCAGGACTCGCAGGGTAACATATAGCCGTAGATTTGTAGTAATTAGGCAATAATAACGCAATTACGATGCTGACTGCCCCTGTTAAAACACAAATGTTCCGAATGGGTCTGCGCCACAACCAAACCGATTGTAGCACTCCAATTAAATTATCTCGTTGGTGTTCCATAAATTTCCGCGCAAAGGTACGTTTAACCACTGACACCAGAAAGAAACGCTTTAACCAAGGTAGTACGCTGCCTTATATACTGTAAAAACAAACTTTATTTTTATTTAAATACAGCTAATTACCCTTACTTTGGGCTTAAATTATGCTCCGATCTTACTTTATTATTTTGTTATTTTTATTTCAGCAACTCTATTTACTGGCGCAAAACCCTGTGCCCGGAGCTTCTGCCATACACGATTATCTTCCTAAACTGGAAAAAAAACGAGTCGCATTAGTGGTAAACCACACCGCACAGGTAAATGGGAAACACTTAGTTGATACCCTACAAACACTTGGGGTGGACATACGATTTGTTTTTGCTCCCGAACACGGATTCCGGGGGTTAGCAGGGGCTGGCGACTTACTTAATGACACCATAGATGAGCAATCTTGCTTGCCGATACGTTCCTTATATGGGAAAAACAAAAAGCCAAAAGCCGAACAGCTCCAAGAGGTTGATATTGTTGTGTATGATATACAAGACGTTGGAGCTCGTTTTTATACTTACATTAGCACACTCTTCTATGTTGCAGAAGCCTGTGCTGAAAATGAAAAACAACTAATCGTCCTGGATCGGCCTAACCCCAATGGCCACTATATTGATGGACCTGTACTCGATCTGAATTACAGATCGTTTGTTGGAATCGTTCCAATCCCAATTGTGCATGGTTGCACCGTCGGAGAGCTTGCCTTAATGTACAAGGGAGAATCCTGGATTAATTGCGCCGATTTTTTGGATTTATTGATTATTCCTTGCTCCAATTATCAACACGCCCAACTGTATGCCCCGCCTATCAAACCCTCTCCCAACCTTCCTGACCTCCGATCTATCTTGTTGTATCCAAGTTTATGTCTATTTGAAGGCACTAAGGTGAGCGTAGGACGAGGCACTAATTCCCCTTTTCAAATAATTGGATACCCCGAATTTCCTGCAGGCAACTGTTTCTTTAAACCTGCTCCCAATCAGGGTGCATCCAAACCTAGTTACAATGAAATCACTTGCTGTGGTGTAGACC
>CANHDG010000024.1 GCA_947459365.1 Saprospirales bacterium | reverse complement strand
TTTTTTAATCAAAACGTGACCATCACCAATTCCTCCTATTCCAATGGATGCAATGCAGGGTACACCCTCGCCGCACAAACCGTGGATCAGCAAATTTTCCAAAACGAGGGCTTGATGCACGTATTCTCTGCAGGTAACTCCAACGGGCAAAACTGCAACTACGGAGCAGGAAATCAGTGGGGGAATATCACCGGCGGACATAAAATGGCTAAAAACGCCATCGCTACCGCCAATTTACGGGCGAATGCAGTGCTAGAAACCAGCTCCAGCAGGGGACCCGCACATGATGGCCGACTTAAGCCAGATATTGCCGCCCATGGAGCTGAACAAAACTCTACCAATCCCAACAACGGTTACCAAGTGTTCGGAGGAACCTCCGCAGCGGCCCCAGGGATTGCAGGCTGTCTTGCACAGCTAACCCAAGCCTACCGAACGCTCAATGATACCAGCTTAGCTCCAACCGCACTTCTTAAAACAGCGCTGTTGAATACCGCCAATGACCTGGGAGTGGTAGGCCCTGATTTTAAATTTGGTTGGGGACACGTCAATACTTTTCGCGCACTTCGTCTGCTCGAGCAACAGCGTTACACCCAAGGCCATGTGGAACAAGGGGATACCAGCAGCCATACAGTCGCTATCCCATTCGGAACCAAACAAGCAAAAGTGATGCTGTACTGGGTGGATCCACCTGCTGATGAAAATGCCGCTAAAGCATTGCTTAATGACCTTGATATCCGTTTAATCAGTCCTGCAGGTGATGTGGTTTACCTTCCTTGGAAATTAGACCCGACTCCTAATGCCATCACTCTCGATCTGCCCGCTGGGTTGGGACGCGATTCCTTGAACAACACAGAGCAAGTAGCCCTGATCAATCCAGCACCCGGTACTTACCGCATTGAGGTGATCGGATATGAGGTTCCTTTCGGTCCACAGGCCTACTTCCTAACTTGGGAATTCCTGAATGATCAGGTACAATTAACGTATCCTAATGGAGGAGAATCTTTTGTGCCTGGAACGGCTGAATGGATACGTTGGGATGCCTACGATAATACCGACCCTTTCTTCCTGCGCTACTCTACGGACGGTGGACAAACGTTCATCCCAATCGGATCTTACAACAACGATGTGCGCATGCTCCAGTGGACCGTTCCAAACGTCACAACAGGCAGTCTGAAAATGCTGTTGATCCGTGGAAATCGTCGAGACACTTCCGACTTTAACCTAACGGCCGCACCATTACCAACCAACGTTGCCGTAGAAAAAGTATGTCCGGATTCGATGACTGTATCTTGGACTCAAGTTGCCAACGATACCCTTGCCTACGACGTGTTTGCTCTGGGGGAAAAATACATGGACTGGAAAGGCAGTTCTACCATCAACGCCAACCAGTATACCTTCGCCATCGAGGATGCCACAAAAGAAGAGTGGATCAGCGCCCGAACCAGTCACCCAAGTGGGCTAGCAGGGCGTCGAACCAATGCCATTTACTGGCCTGGAGGACTAAAAGGTTGTCCACAGCCCAATGACTTGTCCCTGAACAGCCTGTTATCCATTGGTGGTGGTGCAATCGTGACCTGTGGAGCGACCTCCAAAGAGGTTGTAATTCGAATTATTAACGAGGGACAAAATACCGCCACAGGTGCTTCTGCGGGCTACCAGCTGGATAATAATCCCCCGGTAACCGAAGCGCTTCCTGATATTCCAGCTGGTGACACTCTAGACTACACGTTCCTCACTCCACTCAGTCTTACCCAGAATGCAGCGGTAAACCTGATGGTCAACATACAGTTGAGCGATGACAACTACACCGCAAACAATTCTGTACAGCAAGGATTTACAGTAGTGGCAAATGCAACTAATGCGCCTTTTACTACAGACTTTGAGGCAGCTGATCTGCCTTTGGGATGGAGCATCCTGAATCCGGATGGAGGACTTACTTGGACAAGATCGCCCAACACCGTAACTGGATTAGACGGTACGCCTACGAATACGATTCGAGTGAACCACTTCAACTACTCAGCGCAAGGACAAGTGGATTATTTGTACGCCATTCCATTCGATTTGACCAACATGACAGACCCTGTACTTCGCTTCCACTATGCGCATGCGCAGTACAACGCATCGTATAATGACGGATTGCGCGTGGAGGTATTTCCGGCATGTAACTTGGGAGAAGCCCCTGTAGTGGTTTGGGAAAAGTTCGATCCCGCTTTGGCGACTGCCACTTCTACCTCCAATTGGGCACCCACTAGTCCCGACCACTGGCGCTCTGAAGTAGTGGACCTGAAGCCTTACGCGGGACAGACGTTGGTAGTCCGTTTTGCAGCCCTCAACGATTATGGCAATAATACCTATTTGGACAATGTAAGCTTAGCCAACCTTTCCAATGTTGCTCCAGTAGCGTTTTTTGCGGCACTTGATACGCTTTGCCGCTTGGATTCTACCCAATTCCTGGCTACTCCAAGTCCCGATCCCAGCCACACGTACACTTGGACGTTTGGAGCAGGGGCGACTCCCTCTACTGCTACTGGATTGGGGCCTCACTCTGTGGTGTACACCTTCGCAGGTAACCGGACAATTAATTTGTACGTGTCCAACGGGTTTGCGACGGATACCTTTTCCAAAACAGTCAACATACGCTCCTTTCCAGTGTCTTCCTTCACCTCCAGTAACGATGGCCTGACGGTGACTTTTACAAACACTAGTCAGAATGCCGATTCCTACAGCTGGGATTTTGGAGACGGCAACACTTCTACAGAATCTAATCCAGTGCATACGTATCAGAATCCAGGTCAGTATGCCGTAAAACTCTCCTCTACTAATAATTGTCGAACAACGAGCAAAACCAACACGGTTACTCTGACGAGTGGCACTCTAGAGCAGCTAGGTATCCAATCCGCCAGGATTCTTCCCAATCCGAACAAGGGCACTTTTGGTTTGGAAATTAACCACCCACAAGGGTTCAGCGACGCTCGGTTCCTGTTGGTGGATGCGAGCGGCAAGACCGTTCATTCCATTCAGGGAGTGGAGCTGCCTGCTGGAAAAAGTATGCATGCGGTGCACGGGACGGTGTTGCCCTCAGGAAATTACCGGTTAATAATTCAAACTGAACGCGGTAGCGCGAGTCTTCCAGTTATGATTGTGGAATAAATCGAGGGGCGAAATCGCCGACTTATACAAGCAATTGAGCCGGCGATTTTCGGTACTGAATAGAAGGTAAAACAAAAAGCAGGCTGTCGCCACTCTAAAGTGGTTAGATCAGCCTGCTTTTTCATTATAAAAACAATATTACTTCACCATAACGGCGCAAAAGCGCCTTGGAAAACAGAAACGTGCCTCTTTAGAAACTAAGCAGAAAAGGAGGTTCCACAGCCGCAGGTGGAGGATGCATTGGGGTTATTGAACGAGAAGCCACGGTTATCCAGGCCCTGAACAAAGTCAATTTCCATCCCTAGCAAATAGATCGCATGGGATTTTTCCATGGCAACCTGCACGCCATTGCTTTCGAAGAGGTTATCCCCTTCCTTTGGGGCATCGAAGCCCAGGATATAAGAAAAGCCAGAGCAGCCGCCTCCTTTCACCCCGACCCTTAAAACATAATCGGAGGGAATTTCAGATTGGGCGGACCGAATGCGCTGCAATTCTTGTGCTGCGCCTTGAGTGATGGTGATCGGTGCGGTGGCCACCGCAGATTCAACTACAGACATGGTACTTATTTTATGGTTAAAAGGGACCAAAGAGCAGCAGCCCGGTGGTCCTTAAATTAGTTTGCTGATTCTTTCTTTTTCTTTTTGGGGGCCGGCATGATTACCACCCCGTCCTTCGCTTCATTCATGGAAGCAGTCAGCTCCGCGCCTTCGGCTGGGCTTTCGTTCAAGATATACTCGGCCAGTGGATCCTCCACATACTTTTGAATAGCGCGGTGCAAAGGTCGGGCACCAAATTGAGGGTCGTATCCTTTTTCACTCACAAAATCCTTCACCTCATCGCTGAGGGTCATCGAAAGCTTCATGGTTTGCAAGCGCTTCATCAATCCTTCCAAAGCATTGTCAATAATCTGGTGAATCTGCTCTTTGGAGAGCGGATTAAACACAATCACATCATCGATCCGGTTAAGGAATTCAGGAGAGAAGGTCCGCTTCAACGCATTTTGAATGACCGTTTTAGCCGTGTCTTCAGCAGCTTCCTCTCTCGCTTTGGTGGTGAAACCTACCCCTTGTCCAAATTCCTTCAGCTGACGGGCACCAATATTAGAGGTCATGATAATCAAGGTATTTTTGAAATCTACCTTACGACCCAAGCCATCGGTAAGCTGCCCATCGTCTAAAACTTGCAACAAGATATTAAACACATCTGGGTGTGCTTTTTCAATTTCATCTAAAAGGACGACGGAGTATGGCTTTCGACGGACTTTTTCGGTCAACTGCCCGCCTTCTTCATAACCGACATAGCCTGGAGGGGCTCCAATCAAACGGCTGATGGAAAACTTCTCCATGTATTCGCTCATATCCACTCGAACGAGGGAGTCTTCGCTATCGAATAAGTAGCGAGCGAGGGATCGGGCAAGTTCAGTCTTACCCACCCCGGTTGGACCGAGGAAGATAAAGGAGCCAACCGGTTTTTTAGGATCTTTCAGCCCAACCCGATTACGTTGAATTGATTTCACTACTTTTAGGATGGCCTCATCTTGGCCGATGACCATTTTTTTGATATCACCTCCCATGTGAACGAGTTTTTTACTCTCACTTTCACCAACTTTACGTATGGGGATGCCCGTCATCATGGCCACTACTTCTGCGATATCGTCTTCCTCCACTGGATAGCGTTTGGATTTTGCTTCTTCTTCCCACTCTGCTTTTGCGAACTCCAATGCACGCGCAGCCTTGCTTTCCTGATCGCGCAGGTGAGCAGCCTCCTCGTAGTTCTGGTCGCGTACCGATTGATTTTTGCGTTCCTTCAGTACCTCGATATCCTTTTCCATCTGTTCGATTTCCTTGGGCACCACGATATTTTTCAAGTGAACTCGGGCACCTACCTCATCGAGCACATCAATGGCTTTATCGGGTAGAAAGCGATCTGTGATATAACGATCACTTAGGCGAACACAGGCTTTAATCGCTTCTGCGGAGTAGACGACACTGTGGAACTCCTCATATTTTGACTGAATATTTTGCAAAATATGGATGGTATCTTCTTGGCTAGGAGGGTCTACCAATACTTTTTGGAAACGGCGATCCAGCGCACCATCTTTCTCAATGTATTGCCGATACTCATCCAGAGTAGAGGCACCGATGCATTGCAATTCCCCTCTTGCGAGGGCGGGCTTGAATATATTGGAAGCATCCAGCGAGCCGGTAGCGCCGCCAGCACCCACCATGGTGTGGATCTCATCAATAAACAAGATCACGTCTCGGTTTTTTTCCAATTCAGTCATGATTGCCTTAATCCGCTCCTCGAATTGCCCGCGGTACTTGGTTCCCGCAACCAGTGCAGCCAAGTCAAGCATCACAATTCGCTTATTGAACAGGGTTCGGCTCACCTTTTTCTGAAGGATGCGCAACGCGAGACCTTCCACGATGGCGGTTTTTCCGACACCGGGCTCACCGATCAGAATAGGATTGTTTTTTTTGCGGCGGCTAAGAATTTGGCTCACCCGTTCAATTTCATTTTCACGACCAATAATCGGGTCTAATTTACCCTCCTCTGCGAGGCGGCTGATATCCCTGCCAAAATTATCCAGCACAGGAGTCCGGCTTTTCGTTTGCCCTTTTACATTGGAAGAGCGGCTGAAGCGATCCTCTTCCTCCTCATAGCCACTGCCTTCGGAGGATTGGTTGGTGATGCCGGGAGGGGTGATATCTTGTTCGGAGCGCACGTACTCCAGTTCTTTTTTAAATGTTTCGTAGTCCACAAAAAATTCATTTAAGAGTTGAGTAGCATTGGTGTCTGTATGTTTTAGCAGGGACAGCATCAAATGCTCGGGGAAAATTTCATCGCTGCGCATTTGTTTGGCTTCGATAAATGTAACCTTGAGAACCCTTTCAACTTGGGTGGTTACAGGCACTTTATCTACAAACAAATTTTCGGCAGCAGGGTAATTGGAATATTTGGGGATGGCGCGCTCAATTCGTTTGCGCAACTCATTGACATCCACAGAAAGCGAATCCAAGGTGCGGACTGCTAAAGAGTCCCGCTCACCGATGATACCCAAAAGTAAATGCTCCGTCCCAACGTAATCATGACCCAAACGACGAGCTTCTGCGCCGCTTTGGTTTATGATCTGCTTGACCACCGGGGAGAATCGTTTATTCATGATCTTAATCAAAGTTTATCTTGGAAAACTGCGACAATTTTAAGCGTTTTTGAGTAATTGGGAGAATTGATTTTCAACTTAATGCTTTTTTAACATTTTTGTGACGTATTAAGTTCATTCATCTACAACTTACCGCGTCAAACGGTCTGTTTTTGATTCCAAATGGAAAAAATCGGGCCAAAATAAAATTCCTGACGTTCTGTCAGGCTATTTTACCAATCTTCTCCGATCAAACGCCTATATTTGCCCCTCGCAAGCAAGTAAAAAGTCGGCTTTTTAGATATTTTACTGAAAATCAACATTCTATGAAATACAGATTAGACAAGCAAGAGCATTTTGCAGTGATGATTTTGGATGAGGAGAATTTGAACTCTTCCATCGCCCCCCAGTTAAAAAGCGACCTGATCATTCTTAACAACGAAGGAATTCAACATTTGGTGCTAGATCTTAGTCGGGTGAAATTTGTGGACTCCAGTGGGTTGAGCGCCATTCTGACAGGACACCGTTTGTGGAAAGAACCTGGATCCTTCATTGTGGCAGGAGAACTTCAGCCAATGGTAAAAAAACTGATCGAAATCAGCCGCTTGGATGCTATTTTAAAAATGGCTCCCTCCGTTGAACAGGCTACCGCTCAACTCGGCGCTCAAGCTTAATAAGTGCCCGAGTTCTTATTTTTCATCGATACAACACTCCGCTTGTCGGCTATTCATCCAGTACCGCATACGCAAGAATACTTTAGAACATGACGCCGGAAAGGGAACAAAAAATGCGGCAGGCGGCAAGGCTTACCCAACCTGATCTGACCGTAATTCTCGAAAACAGTTTCGACCCACTCAACATCAGCGCTGTAATGCGTTCCTGCGACGCGGTTGGCATTCGTGAAATTTTTGTCGTTTATACCCAGCCTTACTTGGATAAAAGGGGTCTTGTACTCGGAAAACGAACCTCCGCTGGTACCTTTAAATGGATCGATGTCTATGTGTTTGACAACCTGGAAGAATGTTTCCGACGGGTGAAAGAGCGCTACCAGCAGGTGCTGGCAACGCTACCGGGAAACAAAAGCCAATCGCTGTTTGAGCTCGATCTTTGTTTACCTACCGCCTTGTTGTTTGGAAACGAAGACGACGGCATCAGCAAAGAAGCCCTCTCCTACTGTGATGGAGCTTTTTTTATTCCCCAAGCAGGTTTTGCAGAAAGCCTAAATTTGTCCAACGCTTGCGCAGTCAGCTTGTATGAAGCCTACCGACAACGAAGTGCGGCAGGATTTTACAGCCATTCGCCCAAATTAACGGAAGAGCAACAACATCAATTGATGGAACGCTGGACCCTGATGCTGAAATCAGAAAGTTTTAGAAACCGAGGACAGAAAATTGAAGCCGAAGATCCGGCAATTGCCCCTATTTTTGTCCAGCGAAAACCCAATTAACCGTTCTAAACGCTACCATTATGCAGCCTTTACAATTGTCGCTGGTTATCCCATTGAAAAATGAAGCCGAAAGCCTTCCGGAACTGGAAGCCTGGATTCGGCGGGTATGCGAGGAGAACCAAATTCGGTACGAAGTAATTCTGATTGACGACGGCAGCAACGATGGGTCCTGGAAAGTGATTGAACAGCTTAAACAACAAAATCCAGCCATCAAAGGGGTAAAATTTAGGCGTAATTACGGTAAATCTGCAGCACTGTTCACGGGTTTCAAAATCGCACAAGGTGCCATCGTGATTACCATGGATGCGGACCTCCAGGATAGCCCGGATGAAATCCCTGGATTAATGCAGATGATCCACGAAAAAGGATATGACCTGGTGAGTGGTTGGAAAAAAAGGAGGCATGATCCGCCAAGCAAAACGTTGCCCAGCAAACTTTTTAACGCAGTCGCCCGCAAAATAAGTGGTATCCATTTACACGACTTCAATTGTGGCTTGAAAGCCTACCAACTGGATGTCGTCCAATCCATTGAAGTCTACGGAGATATGCACCGCTGGATGCCCGTATTGGCAAAATGGGCCGGATTTACGAATATCGGTGAAAAAGTAGTTGAACACCGTGCTCGTAAATACGGATCTTCCAAATTCGGATGGGAACGCATCATTACTGGATTCCTTGATTTGCTTTCCGTGTATTTTGTCGGTAAATTTGGGAAAAAACCCATGCACTTCTTCGGAAGCTTGGGCACCCTCTCGATCCTTTTGGGCCTCGCCATCCTCACTTGGCTGAGTGCCTCCAAGATCATTTATAACCAATATGGAATCGCCGATCGCCCCGCTTTTTTCTTTGGGATTCTCGCGCTCATTATAGGCAGTCAGCTTTTTCTAGCAGGCTTCCTGGCAGAACTAAATAACCGGAATGCCTACAACAAGGACCAATATCTAATTGAAAAAGAAGTATAAATGGAAGTAGTGAATGGACGGTATGAGCTCACCGGTGGAGTAAGTCCCTTGGATCTTTGTAAAAAATTTGGAACTCCTCTTTACGTATACGATGCCGCCATCATGGCCCGGCAATACCGACGCATTACCAAAGCGTTCACTTGGCCTAAACTCCGCATCCACTATGCATGCAAAGCACTGACCAACCTGCACGTGATGCGGCTTTTTCAAGAATGGGGCGCAGGATTGGACTGTGTTTCGATTCAAGAAGTTCAACTAGGCCTGCACGCTGGATTTCCGGCCAACGATATCTTGTTTACACCCAATTTCTCCGATCTGGAGGAATTTAATGAGGCAGTCCAACTTGGGGTCAAAATCAACATTGATGCCATTCCCATGCTGGAAAGCTGGGGGCTTCACCATGCAAAGGTGCCCTTTTGCATACGGATTAATCCGCACTTGATGGCGGGTGGAAATGAAAAAATAAGCGTGGGCCACATCGATTCCAAATTTGGCATCAGTATCCACCAACTGCCCCATGTATTGAGACTGGTAGAATCCCAAAATCTGAAAATCAACGGATTACACATGCATACCGGATCGGATATTCTGGATGTAGATATCTTTATGAAGGGGGCAGAAATATTGTTTGAAGCCGCAAAACGGTTTCCCGATCTCGAATACATCGATCTCGGAAGCGGTTTTAAAGTTCCGTACAAACCGGAGGATATTGAGACCGATGTGGAAGAACTCGGCGAAAAATTAAGCAAACGATTTGCTGACTTTTGTCAGGAATATGGCCGAGAGCTTACCCTTATGTTTGAGCCCGGCAAGTTTCTGGTGAGCGAAGCGGGATACCTTTTTGCAAAATGTACCTTGGTAAAACAAACCACCTCCACTTCATTCGTTGGGCTCAATACCGGGTTTAACCACCTGATTCGCCCCATGTTCTATGGTTCTTACCATAAAATTGTCAACGTCACAGAGCCTACCTTTAAACCCCGTATTTATACCGTAGTAGGAAATATTTGTGAGACAGATACCTTTGGACACGATCGACGCATCGCGGAGGTAGTGGAAGGCGACATACTGGGGTTTTACAATGCAGGTGCTTATGGTTGGATGATGTCCTCCAACTATAATTCTCGGTTCCGGCCAGCGGAAGTATTGATTCAAAATGGGAACGCCAAGCTTATCCGACGTCGGGAAACATTGGACGACCTACTTCGTACCCAAGAAGATCTTTGAGAAAAATGCATCTCATTTGAAGGCCTGGAAAACAACGCAAACGATCAGAAGGGATGGTTAAAAATTACTCGGAGCCCTTCAATTTAAGTCCGCTCGCTTTTCCTTACCTTTGTCGCTTAACTGTTTTAAATTAAGTCCCGATGCCCTAACTCCATCGGGTTAAATCACTGCCATGTCAGAAAAAATAATATTCTCCATGTCGGGGGTAAATAAAACCTTCCCCCCACAAAAACAGGTACTTAAAAACATCTGGCTTTCCTTTTATTACGGCGCCAAAATTGGGGTGCTGGGTCTCAACGGCTCCGGTAAATCCACCCTGCTGAAAATCATTGCAGGCCTCGATCAAAACTATGAGGGGAAAATAGAATTTGAAAAATCCTATAAGATCGGTTATTTGGCCCAAGAGCCCGAACTCGATGAAACCAAAACAGTCCGTCAGATCGTAGAAGAGGGCGTTCAGCACATCATGGACTTGCTCAAAGAAAACGAGGACATCGGAATGAAATTAGGGGAGGTCACCGACGATGAAGAGATGATGAAGCTCATTGAGCGCCAAGGGGAAGTGTTGGAGCAAATTGAGCATTTCAACGGTTGGGAAATTGACCACCGCATTAGTTTGTTCACCGACGCGCTTCGCTGCCCAGAAGATGAGCGCCCTATTAAAGTCTGCTCCGGTGGGGAAAAGCGCCGGGTAGCCCTCGCTCGATTGCTCCTCAGCCAGCCCGATATTTTATTGCTCGATGAACCTACTAACCACCTTGACGCAGAATCCGTTGGCTGGTTGGAGCAATACCTCCAAAATTTCCCAGGTACCGTCATCGCAGTAACCCACGACCGTTACTTCCTAGATAATGTAGCCGGCTGGATTCTGGAATTAGACCGCGGAGAAGGAATTCCATGGCAAGGAAACTACTCAACCTGGCTAGAACAAAAAGCCAAGCGACTGGAACAGGAAGAACGCTCTGAAGAAAAACGCCGCAAAACATTGGAGCGGGAGTTAGAATGGGTGCGGATGTCGCCCAAAGCCCGCCAAAGCAAAGGAAAAGCGCGTTTGAATGCGTATGAAAAATTAGCTGACGAGGGCGCAAAGGAAAAAGAAGCAAAACTAGAGCTCTGGATCCCGAACGGACCCCGCTTGGGCGATAACGTCATTTCAGTAAAAGGGCTTAAAAAAGCCTTCGGAGACCGCCTTTTGTTCGAAAACCTAAACTTCGATGTGCCTAAAAATGCGATTGTAGGCATCATTGGACCTAATGGCGTCGGCAAATCCACGCTCTTCCGTATTCTAACTGGCAATGAAACCCCAGACTCCGGCAATGTTACCATCGGAGACACCGTCAAATTGAGCTATGTAGACCAAAGCCACTCTGCTCTGCTACCCGAAAAGACCATTTATGAGATCATCTCGGAAGGACAAGACCTGATTCAGGTAGGAAATGCCTCGGTGAATGCCCGCGCCTACATCGCCAAGTTCAACTTTACCGGTGCCGACCAGCAAAAAAAACTGGGAGTCTGCTCGGGTGGAGAGCGTAATCGCGTCCACTTGGCTATGACGCTCAAGGACGGAGGAAACGTTTTACTGCTGGACGAACCGACCAATGATATTGACGTGAACACCCTCCGCGCTTTGGAAGATGCCCTGGATGATTTTGCAGGTTGCGTGATGATTATTTCACACGATCGCTGGTTCATCGACCGTCTCGCAACCCACATCCTTGCCTTTGAAGACGATGCCGAAGTAGTATTCTTTGAGGGCAACTTCACTGATTATGAAGCAGCTAAAAAGGAAAAATTGGGAGATATTACCCCGCACCGCCCTCGAGTAAAGCATATTTTAGGCTAATTCGAGTCAGATTAGACAGACGCCCTGCACAGAAAATGCGCAGGGCGTTTTTTATACCCGAAAATGTAGTACTTTTGTCTATCATTACAGGGCAGAGTTAATTGTATTTTTTCACTTACACTTTTGCCTGTTTCCATCACCAACGGTCTAATGGACATACTCGCTCAAGATCCCTTGCTGTACTGGTTACTCTGGGCTATTGCAACCCTCATTGGCGTCCTGCTTGGCTGGACCTTGCGCGCCCAGTGGAAAGAAAAAGCACTGCTCTCCGCCTACGAACAAAGTGAGCAAGAGCGCAATTCAATCGCCCATCTATACTCTCAACTAAGAACACATCACGATCAAAAAACAGCGGACTTGCACCGCACAGAATTGGAAATGAGCTTGCTGCAAGAAAAAATGGTGGACTTAGAACGGTTCTCCAGCAATTTTGATGCCCATCGCAGAGCCGATCAAGCAGCCCTCGAACAAGCGCAAAACGCAACGGTTTATGCGAAAGAAAAGGCCCTGCTCCTCGAAGAAAATATCCGTTACCTTCGGATGCGGGACCAACAACAAAGCAATGAAATCCAAAGGCTTCACGAAGAACTGAAGGATAGCCAACCCAACCGAATTAAAATCCTCGAACTCCAGGCACAACTGGAAACCTTGCAACAGCAATGCGCGCAGCTTGAACAACAAAAAGCAGAGCTGTTGGAGCAATTGGAGGTGCAAAAAAAACAAGCTGCTCAACTCCAAAAAAATTTGGATCAATTGTCTACCCTCGCAGAAGGAGACTCTGACCAACGAGACCTCACCTACCCTTCCGGCCATTTGGACGAAGAGGAATAGCAGCTAACCCATACCCTTTTCTTCCCATTCACTTAATCAATACTAATTATGCGCTACGAAACGCCCGACACGGATCTTTTCCAGCACAACCGCCGTCGATTCGTGCGGGAAATGATGCCCGGAACCGTCGCTATCTTTAATTCAAACGATCAAATGCCCCGATCCGGGGATCAATATTTCCCTTTTCGACAAAATACCGGTCTCTTCTGGCTCTCTGGGATCGATCAGGAAGAAAGTATGCTGTTCCTATTTCCTGGTTGCCCGAAGGAAAAACACGAAGAGGTGCTGTTTATCAAACGAACCAACGAACACATCGCTGTCTGGGAAGGCCACAAACTGACGAAAGAAGAAGCCAGACAAATCTCCGGCATTGAAAAAGTGTACTTCCTGGACGAAGGTCCCGTGGTAATGAGGGAGCTAATTAATCTATCTTCAGGCATTTACCTCAACTTCAACGAACACGATAAATTCATTACGCCGGTAGAATCACGCGACCAACGCTATGCGAAAGAAATTCGCAGCGATTATCCCGGACATCCGATTCACCGCGCGCAGCCCCTTTTGAAAAAACTACAAACCATCAAAAACCAGTGGGAAATTGCAACTATTCAAAAAGCAATTGACCTCACTGGAACTGCATTCCACCGGGTTATGAAATTCATTCGGCCAGGGGTATGGGAATATGAGGTGGAAGCTGAAATCACACATGAATTTATTCGAAACCGCGCTTCCGGACACGCTTACTCGCCCATTATCGCTACTGGAAAAAATGGTTGCGTACTCCATTACATTGATAATAATCAACAATGCCAAGAAGGTGACCTGCTGTTAATGGACTTCGGGGCCGAGTATGCCAACTACGCCGCTGACCTCACCCGAACCATCCCTGTAAATGGACGATTCAGCCCCCGACAAAAAGCGGTTTACAACTCCGTCTTGAAAGTATTGGTGGAAGCACGTGCCCTCCTGGTCCCTGGCAATTTACTTGAAGAGTATAATAAGGAGGTCGCCCGAATGATGGAAAGTGAACTGTTGGATCTGGGTCTTATTTCCAAAACAGATATCCAAAACCAAGATCCGAACTGGCCCGCCTACAAGAAATACTTCATGCACGGTACCAGCCACCACCTCGGATTAGATGTTCACGATTTAGGAAATCGGTACGATCCCTTCCAGGCAGGGATGGTATTTACCTGCGAACCAGGCATTTACATCCCAGAAGAAGGGTTCGGAATCCGGCTCGAAAATGATATCTTGGTCACGGACCAAGGCCCCTTGGACTTGTTTAGTCAAATTCCAATTGAGGCCGATGAAATTGAATCCATCATGAACGCCTAAGGACAACGGAAGGCTAGCTCGTAAGCCGTCGCAAGCCGATTGTTCCAACATTCCATATCAACCACCATCGTAGCCCGGTTATCAAGCGGTAATTTCCCGTGTTTGTCCATCTGTTTTTGATAATGATTCAGGCAAACACGGGTAATCGCCGTTATGTAATGAACCATCCGCAAGGCCGTTTCAACCTGGGCTTTCGGCAAGGCACTGGAACCAAATGCTGCAGTGGTTGCTTCTACTTGCCGTTCAAAGAGATCTGATAACATGGAGAGTTGACCTCTTTGCAGTAGATAGGTTGCAAAGGTTGGAACCCCTTCCTGTAAGTCAAACCAGGAATCAAATATATCATCACAGGCCTGAATTAAATGGCCAAATGCAAACAGGGCCCTTTCCTCCGATGTACTTGGTGCGGTCGGTGAAAGCTGTCTGAACAAGAGCACGGAATACCCTCCCTTTTCTGCCGCATGACTAATAAGAGCATCCAAATCACTCGGTGGTTGCTGTTTGGCAGCCATCTCCGTGTTAAATACCTGGTGCATCACCTGATCAAATGCCTCCTGCCGATCCAAGGACATCTGCTGATGAAGGTTCTCCAAAAAATGCAAGGCAAGTTGCCGGTGATCATCTATCCGCTGCCCAAATGCTTTCGGTTGATCTTTCCAATTAAAGCCCAACAGCTCCTGCTCCTGCGATACCTCCAATAAATCATCAAAATAATAGGCAAGCGCCGCTAAATTGGACAATCTATACCCCTGGTCGTTGGATCGACAGTCGGGTTGCAAGGACTCAAACAGAAGTTGGAGAAAAGTGCCCCCATAGAAATAGTGTTTCAACCGACGCTTTTCCTTGTTGGAAAAAAAAGTAGGTTCCGGAAGCTGAAGATCATGGTGCGTCCGCTCCTTAAAATACCGTGCTGCAAAAGCAAAACCTAGTAGCAAACGAAGGGTCGCTACCAGCATCCAATACCAATGCCTACCAAATCGAATTGCGTTTGTCATTTTGTCCTGCGTTTTCAATCTACCTGCCCCTTTCAGCCCTTAGGTAATCCGTTTTCCAAATGGCAAGGCCTGGATTACTTTTACCAACAAAAAACTAGAGATATATACGATAGAAACAATAACCGGGATACTGCGCTGAGGCACCTCCGCCCCAAACCAGTACCCACACTGTGCCCACCAATCCATCACCAGCACGTGAACCAAATAGATCCCAAAACTGGCATTGGCTAGTTCTTTTTCGATTTCCAGCAAAGGTATTTTATTCCATTGTAAACGAGCAAGCAGGAAGAAACCAATCACAGCCATCCCAACATTGGGTGTAAGGTAATCGTAAAAATACCGATGAAATTTCCCCTCATTCAAATATACACTAGCATAGTACGTTCCAACGACCGTCAACGTCGAGCCCACTAGAACCAAGCCAATAGAAGCGATCGTCAGCTGCTTCCTGGAATACGGCCAAGTGGAAAGAAGATTATGAGCGACTTCCCCGGGTAGTGGCTTTTGAATCAGGTAAGCACCCAGCACAAAATAACCCACATTGTTACTGAACGTTTCGGCGTGCAAACCCAGTTTTATATCAAAAAAAGTAGCTCCTAATTTATATCCCCAGGCAGCTAAAGCACAAAGAGTAAAAACATACCAATAATCCCGATCGCTCGCCTGCCGCACCCAAGGCCTTAAAAGTGGATACACAAAATACAGACCAGTTATCAGGTAAATAAACCAAAGGTGATAATGAACAGGACCCTCTACCAGCCGAACAGCAGCCTCTGGGATGGTAGCGGGCTCTTTACGGGCAAAGTATCCATAAAGCAGGTACACGATCATCCAAAATACACCTGGAATCAATACCCTGCTCAAGCGTTTTTTGAGAAAATCGCCCGTTGGATAATCCTTTGTTAATAAAAGCCCCCCGCTCAATAAGACAAACAAGGGAACGGAAGCTCTTGAAATACCATCCCACCAGTTAGAATACCACCACTCCCAGGTGTTCATATCCGGTAACTGCTCCGCCAAAGGACCGGAAACATGGATGGCTATCACCATAAAAGTAGCCAGGTTTCGAAGGCGATCTGCCCAGGCAAAGGAGGCTAGCTGTGACTTGGCGCACATAGATTTAGAATAAAGCGTTAAGCAATCAATAAAGAATCAAGTGCAAAGATGGCATCTCTTTTGAATTTTGTACCTTTGCAGCCAATATTATGGAAAAAGTAAAATGTTTGATTATCGGCTCAGGCCCCGCAGGTTACACCGCTGCCATCTATGCAGCACGTGCCGGCCTCAAGCCCGTGATGTACACTGGCCCTCAACCAGGAGGGCAGTTGATGATCACCAATGAAGTAGAAAACTACCCAGGGTACCCAGATGGACGTCAGGGCCCCGAGATGATGGAAGATTTCCAAAAACAAGCAGAGCGCTTCGAAACGGATATCCGCCACGAAATCATCACAAAAGTAGATTTCACAGGCCCAATTCATAAGGTTTGGTCCGAAAGCGGCCATGAAATCCACTCCCCGGCCGTAATTATTGCGACCGGTGCCAGCGCCAAATGGCTGGGAATACCCGGAGAAGATACCCTTCAAAATAGAGGGGTTTCCGCGTGCGCAGTTTGCGACGGCTTTTTCTTCCGGAATCAGGAGGTCGCTATCGTTGGAGCAGGTGACACCGCTGCTGAAGAAAGTACCTACCTGGCCAAAATCTGCTCAAAAGTACACCTCATCGTGCGCCGCGATGAGATGCGCGCCTCCAAAATTATGCAGCAGCGCGTGTTGAACAACCCCAAAATACAGGTGCACTGGAACACCGAAACCGAGGAGGTACTCGGTGAACAAGCAGTTGAGGGGATTCGCGTGGTGAACAACAAAACGGGCGAAAAAACGGTCCTGAATGTTACCGGTTTCTTTGTTGCCATCGGGCACAAACCCAATACCGATATTTTCAAAGACTGGATTACCCTGGATGATAGCGGCTATATTAGCCTACCCAACCCAGGACGTACCCACACCAACATCGAGGGAGTCTTCGCCTGCGGCGATGCTCAAGATAAAGTCTACCGCCAAGCTGTAACCGCAGCAGGAACCGGCTGTATGGCGGCACTCGATGCGGAACGCTACCTGGTGGCCACCGAGCAATAACTGCCCGCCCACTTTATTATACCTACTAAATAAGATCAGATTGCGGTTGTGGATGAACACCACAACCGCAATTCCCGTGTAAAGACGTTCCTTACTTTTCATCAATACAACCTAATACAATGGCAAAATTCAGACCCGGTGTACTGCACGGACAAGAAGTAACCGACCTACTCAATTACGCGAATGAACACAATTTCGCCTTACCTGCTGTCAATGTGATCGGCACCAACTCCGTGAACGCTGTGCTGGAAACAGCAGCAGCCGTGAATAGCCCCGTAGTTATTCAGTTCTCGAACGGAGGAGCCGCATTTTTCGCAGGAAAAAGCTTGAGTAATGAGGGCCAAAAGGCCGCCATCCTAGGTGGAATCTCAGGAGCACAGCACGTTCACGCAATGGCGGAAGCCTACGGCGTACCCGTTATCTTGCACACCGACCACTGCGCGTTGAATATCATTGGTTGGGTAGATGGACTTTTGGAAGCCGGTGAGCGTTTTTTTGATAAAAATGGTTACCCGCTCTACAGCAGCCACATGCTTGACCTCTCCGAAGAATCCTTGCATGAAAACATTGAAATTTCTGCCCGCTACTTCGAACGGATGGCCAAAATGGGAATGACCCTCGAAATTGAGTTGGGCGTTACTGGAGGAGAAGAGGATGGAGTAGACAATACAGATGTAGATTCCGCTCGCTTGTACACACAACCCTCTGAAGTAGCGTATGCTTACGAGGAGCTCAGCAAAATCAGCCCACGCTTCACCGTTGCCGCTGCCTTTGGAAATGTCCACGGGGTTTACAAACCCGGCAATGTTAAACTGCAACCCGTTATCCTGAAAAACTCGCAAGACTATATTCGGGAAAAATACGGATTAAGTGGAAAAACACCGGTCAACTTCGTTTTCCACGGTGGTTCCGGCTCAACACAAGAGGAAATCCGTGAAGCGATTGAATACGGCGCTGTAAAAATGAACATCGACACCGATATGCAATGGGCATTCTGGGACGGAGTACGTGGGTTCTATGAGAGTAAAAAAGGATATCTACAGGCACAAATCGGCAACCCAGAGGGAGAAGATAAGCCCAACAAAAAATACTATGATCCCCGCGTTTGGTTACGCGCAGGCGAAACCGCTTTTGTCGCTCGCCTTCGACAGGCGTTTGAGGACTTAAATTGTATAGGTAAAAACGCCTAACCTCCGGTTCTTATGGCTGGATGAATATCTTTGAAGTTCTCAAATGTGAATTGGAGCCACCCAGACTTAAGGCTACCTGACGTTCATCTACAAAAGAAATGGAGGTTAACTTTATAGCTTATTCCAATAAAAAGCGCCCGACTCCTTCACCAGGAACCGGGCGCTTTCCATATAGTTAATAAGCACCAATTAAAGTGCTTTCAATACTTCTTGCTCTAAATTTGTACGTGGGTTAATGGCAATAATCTTTCCAGTCCGATCAATCAGAAAGGTACGTGGAATGGAGTTGACCCCATACACCGCCGCAGGAGCAGAGCCCCAATGCTGAAGATCACTCACATGGCTCGGCCATTCCAGTTTATCCTGGGCAATGGCTTGGATCCATTTTGCCTTACCATCTGATTTCCGACGGGCCATCTCATCCGCTGGCATATTCTGGCGAGGGTCTGCTCCATCCAGTGAAACACTGAACACATCAAATCCACGAGACTTGTACTTGTGGTAAACTTCCACTACATGCGGATTGGCCTTGCGGCAAGGACCGCACCAAGAGGCCCAAAAGTCCAACAACACCACCTTCCCTTTCAGTGAAGACAAAGAATGGGTTTTCCCATCCGGCCCTGGAAGACTAATTTCGGGAGCCATTTCCCCTACCTTAATTTTCTCGGCTGCTCCCTGCTGGGCCGCTTGTTGGCCCACCTGAGCGATGATTGCGTTGTAATCAGTCGAGAATTTAGAATTCGGAGCATAAGCGGCCAAATCAGTACCGGCCTGCTTCAATTCAGTCATAAAGGCCGCTGGAGAAGCACCGTACAGCTGAAGTCCCATAAAAGCCTTCATCATTGGATTACATGCTTTGGCCACCATCGCTTTGGCCTGATCTGGCTGCAGCTGTCCACCCGTTGTGATCAACTCTCCGATCACATTTGCGTAACATTGAAAGGTTTCGGATCCCTGTATTTCAAAACCCATTTTTTCAATATTGGCTAAATCGGCGTTGATGGTGATTTCATTTTCCTTGCCATCCAACATAAAATAAATGCGTTTCGCACCGATAGCCAACCGGTACAGGCCTTCCTCCCAAGGCTTTTCCTGAGAAATGGTAAAATTACCGCTGGCATCAATGGCCGCTTTTCCGAGTGCCACAGTAGAGCGATCAAAGTGTGCTAACTCCAGTACTACCTGAAGGTTTTCGGCATTTTTGATATTTCCCTTAAGTGAATAGCCTTTATCCGTCCCGGAACATGCGGAAAACACGAACAGGGTCGCTGCAAAAAATGATAAGATAAATTTCATACGATTGGTTATTAATTCATAATATTTTCAAGAACAGTATCGTACACTTGGTTCCAATCGCTGATTGAACCCCAGTTTTCACCATCCACCAAAACAGTGGTTCCCTCCACCTGACCGATGCGCTCAAAGGAGGTAGCAGAAGACTCAAGTAAAGCTTCGAACGGAGCCACCAGCTCTGGACGGACCGACACTACTACCCTACTTTGCGCCTCGCCAAACAACCAGGCATCCTTCCGTACGGTATCGGACCTGCGCACTTCAAATCCTCGTTTTCCAGCTTGAGCACTTTCCAAGAGCGCCACTAGCAAACCTCCTTCAGATACGTCGTGGACAGACTGTACCATGGATTGCTCAATTAGCTGTCGGATAAGACCATGCAATTGCACCTCTTCATCTAGGTTAAAGGTAGGGCAATTTGAAAATTCAACCCCATGCACCCGACGCAGGTATTCAGATGAACCAATATCGGCTCGACTTTGGCCAAGTAGGTAAATTACATCTCCCTCCGATTTAAAATCAAGGGTCATTACCCGCTGGTGATCATCTACAATTCCCAACATCCCGATCGTTGGGGTTGGATAGACAGGGATAACCTTGTCTTTAAGGGTCGCTTGGTTGTAGAAGCTCACATTTCCTCCTGTTACCGGAGTATTGAATTTGCGGCAAGCATCTCCCATGCCCTTAATGGCATGGGCAAATTGATAATAGACCTCCGGATTATAAGGATTTCCAAAATTCAAGCAATTCGTAATGGCTACTGGCTCCCCACCCGCACATACGATATTGCGAGCCGCTTCGGCCACTGCAATCATCCCACCCACGTAAGGATCAGCAAACACATAAGCGGAATTGCAATCTGTAGTCAATGCCAGCGCCTTATTGGTGCCCTTCACCCGTACCAAAGCCGCATCCGAATGGCGGTTGGTGGTCATGGTTCCGGTCCGAACCATCGAGTCATATTGTTGGGTAATCCAGCGTTTGGAGGCAATATTGGGGGAGCTCCAAACCTTTTTCGCGGCGGCCAACCAATCCGTTGGTTCCGCAATATCTTCTATCCGGAAACGGGCAATTTCATCCAAGTAGGCCGGGCGCTTTTGATCCCGCACGTACACAGGCGCACCCCCTCCCAACACCAGCGATTCAGCTGGAACATCAGCTACTAATTGGCCTTGGTAGTAAAACTCGAGTCGGCCAGTATCGGTAGTTACCCCGATTTCTTCACAAGGCAAATCCCACTTATCAAAAACCCGTTTGATTTCAGCTTCTCGCCCTGGTTGACAAACAATCAGCATTCGCTCCTGGGACTCTGAAAGTAGAATTTCCCAGTCCTTCATGTTTGCTTGACGGGTAGGAGCTTTGTCCAAATCAATCCGCATACCGCAGCCCGCTTTTGCGGACATTTCGGAGGTTGAGCAGGTAATTCCTGCCGCCCCCATATCTTGCATGCCCACTAAAGCACCCGTTTGGATGGCTTCCAAAGAAGCTTCTAACAATAATTTTTCTTGAAAAGGATCTCCAACCTGAACCGCTGGCAAGTCTTCATGGCTGTCTTCCGTCAAATCAGCAGAGGCAAACGTGGCTCCATGAATGCCATCCCGGCCTGTTGCAGACCCAACGATGAACACTGGATTACCGGGGCCTCCAGCGGTGGCAGACACTGTCTCTCCCACCTTCACAATACCCGCTGACATCGCATTTACCAAAATATCGTGGTCGTAACAAGGCATAAAATACACCTCTCCACCTACGGTCGGAACGCCAAAACTATTCCCGTAATCGCCAATTCCTTTCACCACACCGGCAATTAAACGCTTCATCCTTGGGTTATCGGGGGTTCCAAAACGAAGGGAATTCAGAGCGGCAATCGGCCGAGCACCCATGGTAAAAATATCCCGGTGAATTCCTCCCACTCCTGTGGCAGCCCCTTGATACGGTTCAATTGCTGAGGGGTGATTATGACTCTCAATTTTAAATACACAACCCAGTCCATCGCCAATATCCACCAATCCGGCGTTTTCTTCTCCAGCCCCTACCAGTAGCCGACCACCGTCCCGAGGGAGCGTCTTCAACTGGAGAATGGAATTCTTGTAGGAGCAGTGTTCGCTCCACATCACGGAGTAGATACTGAGTTCAGTAAAATTGGGAACTCGGCCTAAAACATCCTGTATTTTTTGAAATTCATCCGGAGTTAATCCCAGGCTTTTAGCCGTTTCTATTGTAGGTATTGGGTCTGAATGTTGATTGGACATCGATGAAAATTATTGTGTAAGGCAAAGGTACTAATTATTCCTGAAAAGCGACCGCTAGCCGGTAGGATCCCTTCCGGCCGGTGACTTTTATCGCAATACAGTAACATCCCCCTTTCGGGTTTGAATACTTCCGTCAATGATCTCTAACTGAACCACATAAACATACACTCCAAGGTCAACCGGTCGGTTGTTCCAACGACCATCCCAACCCAAAATGGGCTCATTGGGAGGAAGGTTTTTTCGCTCAAATACCAACTCTCCCCACCGATCGTAGATTTGCATTAAAACAATGGAACGCACTTCACCGGCCGAGTACACCGTAAACAAGGCGTTCTGATTCTCTGCCTCCGTCGCAAGTACATTCGGAATAAATATACGCTCATCCCGTATCACGGTCACCTGAATATCATCCGTCCCGACACAACCCGCAGTATCCGTAACAATTAGTTCTAAATTAAAGGATTCTATCGGCTGGACCAGCTGAACCAGGGAATTTGGGGTAGTCAAAAGAGCTGGGTTAGACCATTGAATGCCTGACAAGGTATCCGTATTTACAATCCCTTCAATGAGAATAGAATCCCCAAATTGAATGATCTGATCGGGGCCTAAAGTTACCAGAAGGACCGGTGGCGTGTTCAAAGAAATCAGCGTATCCTCGATGCAGTTGTTCTCGTCTTTGACAAAAACTGGGTACACCCCTGCTGGTAAACTATCATACGTAATGGGCGTCTGCAAAACCGGTACACTGGGGAAATTTCCAACAGAAAAAGTATAGCTTCCATACCCTCCTGTAACGGAAAGCAAGTTGATGATACCATCTTCCAACGAAAAACAGGTTGGATCGTCGGATGAATAACTAGCGGTCATCGGTGGCGGCGCCTCCAATACAACAGCGCCTTCCTGAAGACAACCATATTGATCCGTTACCGTATATTGGTATTCCCCTACTCCTAAATCAAATAATAGTTCGGTAGAAGAACCATTGGACCAATTAAACGTGTACTCTCCACCTCCTCCAGAGGGAAATAACAAGATGCTGCCATCTTCCGATTCCGCACAAGAAACTTCAAACCCATTGTAG
>CANHDG010000023.1 GCA_947459365.1 Saprospirales bacterium | reverse complement strand
TTATCTCGGCTAATTTGGGCTGCTCCTGGCTTATATTCAATCGTGGCAATTTCTTCTAGGGGAATAAGGATCCCTTCATGTGTAGTTACGGGGAGTCTTTTAACATCTGCTAGGTCTTTTCTATGCTGTTGGTCTAGCCTGACCACTAAATCGAATCGTTTTTCATCTTCGAAAACAGTTCCTGCCCTTGCGCCAGCAAATGCTGCTCTTACGATTGCGTTAACATCTCTGATATGCAGGCCATAGCGTGCAATTTTACCATAATCATATTGAATAACAATTTGTGGGAGGCCTTCGGTTTGCTCTACTTTTATGTCTTCTAATCCTGGTACTTTTTTCAGGATCGCTTCTGCTCGATGGGCCACCCTAGCTAGAGAGTCCAGATTTTCTCCAAAAATTTTGACTGCGATATCGGATCGAACCCCGGTCATCATTTCGTCGAAACGCATTTTAATGGGTTGTGTGAATTCAAAAGCCATTCCTGGAACATCGTGGACTTTTTCTTCTATCATTGCCACCAACTCCTCTTTTGATTTTGTTTTTGTCCATTCTGACTTGTCTTTTAATAACAAAATATTGTCAGCTGTTTCAATTGCCATAGGATCAGTTGGAATTTCTGCAGATCCAATTTTTGAAATTACCTGTTCCACTTCATCTGGAAAGCTCTCAAGAATAAGCTTTTGGACTAGTCGATGGCTTTCAAGGGTTTGTGACAGGGAGGTTCCTGGCCGGAGGAATCCATGCATCATAATATCCCCCTCATCCAAAGTTGGGATAAATTCGCCTCCCATTCTAGAAAACAAGCCTCCTGCGAGGAGGAGAAGTACTACTGTAGCTGTAACAATTGTTTTTTTCCAGAGGAAGGCTTTGACAAGAATGGGTGCATACCAGCTTTGGAGTTGTTGAATGAGGCGATCGGCAAAGGTTGCGTGTGTTGTGATTGTTTTATTAAGGAAAAGGGCGGAGGCTGCGGGGACAAAGGTTAGAGACAGTATCAGTGCTCCGATTAGTGCAAAGGATACAGTTTGGGCCATTGGTCGGAACATTCTACCTTCTACTCCTGTCAGGGAGAGAATTGGTAGGTAGACGATCAGAATAATTACTACACCGAAGACAGAGGATCTAATTATACTAGAGGCAGATTTGGTTACACTTTCGTCCATTTCTATTTGATTAAGCTTAAGAAATGGTTCACCGGATTGATCCTTCCATTTAAATGCTTTGTGGTGTAGAAAGTGGAGGGTAGCTTCAACGATTATGACCGCTCCATCAACGATCAAGCCGAAGTCAAGTGCTCCTAGTGACATCAGATTGGCGGATACACCAAAGAGGTGCATCATCCAAAAGGCAAAAAACATGGATAATGGGATTACGGCAGCAATGATTAACCCTGCTCTGAAATTGCCTACCAACATTGTTAGGACGAAAACAACAATTAAAGCCCCTTCTAAAAGGTTTTTCTCTACTGTTGAGATGGTTCTGTTCACCAGTTTTTCCCTGTCGAGAAATGTGGTTACCGTAATTCCTTCGGGTAAAGATTTTTTGATATCTTCTAATTTTGTTTTTACGCGTCCTACTACATCTGCAGCATTTTCGCCTTTTAGCATCATTACAATACCAAGAACAATTTCCCCTGATCCATTATGACTAACTGCTCCATACCTCAAGGCAGATCCGAATTGAACGGTTCCAACGTCTGCAATTTTAATTGAGGTGTTTCCTGTGTTTTTTACGACTATTTTACCTAAGTCCTCAAGAGAGTGGGCTAGGCCTTCTGCTCTAATGAAGTAGGCGTTACTTTCTTTTTCGATGTAGGCACCTCCCGTGTTTTCGTTTGCCATTTCGAGGGCTTGATGCACATCAAGTAGGCTAATTCCTAGTGCGCGGAGTCGCTCTGGTGTAACTGCCACTTCGTATTGTTTGAGGTGCCCGCCAAAACTATTAATTTCGATCACTCCAGGGGTGCCGGTTAGCTGTTTTTTTACTACCCAGTCTTGTATTGTTCTGAGGTCTGCGGCGGAGTATTTGTCCTCATATCCTGGCTCTGCCTCGACTCTATAATGAAGTATTTCACCTAGTCCCGTTGAAATTGGGGCCAGTTCAGGTGATCCAAATCCTGGAGGAATTAAATCTTCGGCTGATTTAAGTCGTTCATTTATTTGTTGCCTTGCCCAATAAATATCTATTTCGTCCTCGAAAACGATGGTAATTACACTTAATCCGAACCTTGAGATAGACCGGAGTTCAACAACACCTGGGATAGCTTTAAGGGTGTTTTCGATGGGAGATGTGACAAACTGCTCTACCTCTTGCGTTGCGAGGGTTGGACAAACCGTCAGGACCTGTACTTGGTTATTGGTATTGTCCGGGATGGCGTCGATTGGAAGCTGTGTGAATGACCAGATGCCTAAGACACAAATAGAGGCAGTAAGCAATCCGATCAGAACTTTATTATGAACCGAAAATTGAATTATATTTTTTAGCATAATCGATAGCTGCTATGAGGTAAACGTTGATATCAGGGTTTTTAGAATACGATGCTTTTAGGCCCATAAGAGCACAGTTAATTACTCTTTCTAGTCTGAAGAATAATTTTACACCAAGCTAGGTTATGAGCTATGCAACGGTCAAGCAAAGCACCTGCTGTTCAGACCTAACAATACAGTAAGTCGTGCCTTGGGGAGCATACCATAGATGTTTATGTTGTATTGCTAGTAATTAAAGTTGACTTTAAACTTTTGGCGGCTGCCAAATGGAAGATAGATGCGCGGAAGGTAGTAGGGTTGATATTTGCAAGAACCCTATTTTGGGGGCACGGAAGGACGAAACAAATTGAAAAGGGCTGTTCGGCAGGTTCGATAAGAATGCCTTTAATGTTTCAAACGTTTGGGTGCTACTATGTTCGCCTTTTCCGGGTAACTGGCTATGATTGTGTTCTGCGCTGTGTTTAGCGAAGCCTTCTCCATAATGTTCAAAAACAAATTCAGCAAGCGAGGTTGTGCTGTGCTCTTGTTGGTGTTTTTGAAAATGCTGTATCAGGAATGGCAGTTTGGCTAAGGACGTCTTGAGTTGTTGCGGAGTTAGTGCCGCAAAGAGGTAGATAAAGAGTAATATCTTAGGCCATCTTACACTCATGAGAACACAAATATAGGCTTTTTTTTATTGGCTATGTTGGGGGTCGAGTAAGTAGTGGGGGTTAATAACATTTCATTAAAGATTAGAAGCGGCTACTACCAGTCCGAATATGATAAGTACGACGCCAATGGTTTTTCTTACAGAAACAATATGTGAGGGGGTTAGCCAATTTCGTAATTTTTTTGCTGCATATATTTTCAACAGATCGGTCATGACGAGTACAGCCATCATTGCAGTGAAAAACAATAGGCCTTCTGGAATTGACCAACCGTTAGGAGCTACCAGTCCGGTAGCGGTTCCTATCCAGAACAGAAGGGTGCCGGGATTTACCATGTTGATCATGAACCCTTTTCCCCACTGGCTCCAGAAGTCACGGCGTTCGATTTGAAGTAGGGGCGTGGCATTAGCGTGAACGGATGGTTTTTTTTGAGCAACCCAAAGACTTGCAGCGCCGAAGGAGACTAGTATAAGACTTCCAAAAATGCCAGTCCAGAAACGGAATCCGGGTAGTGCTGTGATGGATTCTAACCAGTGTATTCCTTTCAACATCACACCTATAAACAGGATATCGCTGGTCCAGATTCCGCTAGCAACGGCTATACCGGCCTTGAATCCGCGGGCGAGGGCAGACTCAATAATGGAGAAGAACAAGGGTCCGACGACGAAGCTTAACGTAAGTCCTAGCAATAAACCTTTGAGCAGGAGTGGAAGCATGGAGCAAAGGTAGTAATATTGCGCTTGGAATGGTAGTAGCTAAAATACAAGAACAAGTTTCGGCGTACAAGCGCCATTTAGGCAGTCGAAGGGATTTTCCAAACAGTTGGTGGTGGGAATCTGTCCAACATTTTCAAATGAATTGGGATCTTGATGCTCCTGATCTGGTCAAGATGTTGGATACTTGTTTTCAGAGTTCGGTAACCCGGCGATTATGGCAATTAGAGAAGTGGCGTCCTAAGGAAATAATCTTGCTTTTCATGCAACAGCAGCCTTTAATGGTGAAAGCGATGTTTATTGATTTGTTTAATGAGACGAAGGATGTTGAGATGCGTATTTCTCGGTTTATATTTGGTTGTGATATGTTGATGGAAGAATATAAACGGAATAATGTAGGAAGTATTGAGAACAATCATTACCACGGTGATTACAGGATGATTGCACTTTATTTGGCGTTTAGGTATCCGGAGGTATATGCTGCTCCTTATGATTTTGAGGTATTCAAGGAGGCTTTAGGCCGTTTGGGGGCTCGGGACTTACCTCAGGCAGATGACTTGGTTCGGTTTTTTAAGGTTCATAGAACTATTCAGGTTTTTCTTGAAAAGGATGGGGGTGTATTACCGTTGATACATCGGTCTTTACAACCGAAGGTGCACTATTTGGGGCCAACGTTGTTTCCTGCTGTTGATTTTTTACGATTTGTGGCAGGAGGAGCAGATTGAAGGGGTGTAGAGAAGCCAAATTTAGTTTTATGATAATTTAATAAACAGCCGATTTGGCTCTTTTTACTTAAAGCTGACGTTCCCTATATTATTTTTGCCTAACCTTGCACCCAATTAATTAATAAAACATGTTTTAAAACGGTATGTTTCGGAATACACTTCTTCTGTTGCAATTTTTTTTGGTTTCAGGTCTTTATGCTCAAAAGCAGGAAGCCACTCCGGTGGTGAATGAGTCAAAGCACCTCAAAAATATTACCCAGTTAACATTTGGTGGGGACAATGCGGAGGCCTATTGGAGTAAGGATGGCAAGTTTTTGACGTTTCAGAGTAATAACCCAAAATGGGGGTTGGAATGTGATCAAATTTTTAGAATCGATATTTGGGAGGCTGCTAATAATCCAGACTATAAGCCTGTTACAATTAGCACCTTGAAGGGCAGGACGACCTGTTCTTATTTTATGCCAAATGGTAAAGATATTTTGTATGCTAGTACCCATGAAGGTGGAGAAACGTGTCCACACATGCCTAATTTGAGGGAAGGTGGCAAGTATCTTTGGCCTTTATTTGACAGTTATGATATTTACGTTGCGAACAAAAAAGGGAAGATTAAGAAGCAGTTAACGGATACAAAAGGGTACGATGCAGAGGCCGTGGTAAGTCCTAAGGGTGATAAAATTGTGTTTACGAGTGATCGCACGGGTGATTTGGAGCTATGGATTATGGATATTGATGGTTCCAATCAAAAGCAATTGACGACGGATCTTGGGTATGATGGCGGGGCATTTTTCTCTGCAGATGGTAAGCAGCTGGTTTTTCGGGCCAGCCGCCCTGAAACAGAGGCGGAGATAAAAGAGTACAAGGATTACTTATCGAAGGGCTTAGTAGCTCCGACTAATATGGAGATCTATGTTATCAATGCTGATGGTACGGGCATGCGACAGGTTACGCAGTTAGGAAAGGCGAACTGGGCTCCCTTTTTTGATCCTACGGGAAAGAAGATTATTTTTTCAAGCAACCATCATTCTCAGCGGGGCTATGATTTTCAGCTTTATATGATTAATGTGGATGGTACGGGATTAGAGCAGATTACAACTGAGAGTAATTTTAATTCTTTTCCTATGTTTTCACCAGATGGCAAGAAGATTGCTTTTTGTAGTAATCGGAATAATGGAGGAACGAGGGACACGAATGTTTTTGTGGCAGACTGGATTGACTAGTTCAATGTGCTTTAACATAAAAAGCCCCGGCTCAACAGCAGAGCCGGGGCTTTTTATGTTAAAGCACAAACATATTATTCACTAATGAGCTTATGGGCAGTGCTTAATAAGCTCGTTCGTCTTTGTCTTCTACATAATTCATAAACGCCCGGTTAGCAACCCGGTTTCCACCAGGAGTAGGGTAGTTACCGGTAAAGTACCAGTCACCAGTGTTGTGTGGACATGCTTGGTGCAATCCCTCTAGCGTTTGGAAGATGACCTCAACTTTTGCTCTGATTCCCTTTGGAGAGACGATTTCGGAGATTTTTTTACTGATTTGTTCATATTCAAACAGATCATAAAGAGCGATTACCTCATTTTTCACCTGTTCAACAGGGATGGATTCGGAGATTTTACATTTTTGATAGATTTCTTGAAGCAGGTTGGTTTTTTTTGTTTCTTTTAAGAGTTCTATCATTGCTTGGAATGCCACGAAATCTCTCATCTTACTCATATCGATTCCGTAGCAGTCGGGGTATCTAATTTGTGGGGCTGAGGAGAGGACGATTATTTTTTTTGGGTGTAACCGGTCGGTAATGCTTACGATGGAGTCTCTCAGGGTGGTTCCTCTGACGATAGAGTCATCGAGTAGTACTAGAGTATCGACATCGTTTTCGATGAGGCCGTAAGTGACGTCGTAAACATGGGAGACCATATTACTTCGTTTACTGTGGTCGGCGATAAAGGTTCGTTGTTTTTCGTCTTTATGGACCAGCTTTTCTACCCTTGGATGTACGTTTAGGATTTCATCGATTTTGTCAGTGGAGAGCGCATTTTCGCTTTGGGCTGCTAGTATTTGCTCTTTTTTCCAGGCGTTAAAGGCCTTTTCCAATCCTTCGGCCAAGCCATAAAAGGCAGCTTCTGCGGTGTTTGGGATATAGGAGAAGACGGAATGTCTGATATCGAAGTCGACGGCTTTTAAAGCTGGTTGTGCCAGTTGTGCCCCAAGTTGTTTTCGTTCTTGATAGATTTCACGATCATTGCCTCGGCTAAAATAGATCCGTTCGAAGGAGCATGCGGTTCTCTCTCTGGGGTCTGTGAAGGGGAGTTCTTCTACGAGGCCATTATGTTTCACGATTAGCGCATGTCCTGGCTTGAGCTCATGCACTTGGGGATAACGTACGTTGAATACTGTTTGTATTGCGGGGCGTTCGGAGGCGGCAACCACCACTTCATCGTCCATGTACCAGTAAGCGGGTCGGATACCATTTGGATCGCGCACCATGAATGAGTCGCCATGGCCGATCATACCTCCGAATACATAGCCACCATCAAATTTTTTACAGGAGCGGCGGAGCAGCCGTTGTATATCCAAGCTATCGAAAATAAGCTGGTTAATTGCCTGGTTATTCAGGCCGTCTGGCTTGAACCAAGTATGGAGGCGTTGGACTTCATCGTCTAGAAAGTGACCAATTTTTTCTAGAACGGTAACAGTATCGCTTTTTTCTTTTGGATATTGGCCCAGTTCCACGAGTTCTTGGAATAATTCATCAACATTGGTTAAGTTGAAGTTGCCTGCCACTAGGAGGTTTCTAGAAATCCAATTGTTTTGGCGGTGGAATGGGTGTACTCGTTCGATGCTATTATCTCCATGGGTTCCGTAACGGAGGTGCCCCATTAGTACTTCTCCTGCGTAGGGTGCATTTGCTTTTAGCCATCGAGCGTCTTCGAATTTATCGGGGGGAAGTTGGGCTACTCTGCCCCAGACTTGGCTAAAGAGGTCGTCTAGGTAGTTAGATGCATTGCTTCGTTTTCGGCTGATGTATCGTTTACCGGGTTCGGTATTCAGCTTTATGGTAGCTATACCGGCACCATCCTGTCCTCTGTTTCGCATTTTTTGCAAGAGGAGTTGGAGTTTTTGGAGTCCATAGTAAGGGGATCCGTACTTTTCTTGATAAAACTCCAATGGTTTCAGCAAGCGCAGCATTGCGATACCGCATTCGTGGTGGATTTGATCGCTCATAGGGCAAAGTTACGACAAGGACTTGGATACGAATTAGTATGTTAAGTCACTGTTTATAAATTTGTAGATGAATGACTCAATATTGTTCCTGTTCATTAGGAAACTCACCATTTTTAACGTCGTTGATGTAAGCTTTTGTTGCCGAGTTGATCTGGTCAAAAAGATCTAAATACCGTCTTAGGAAGCGCGGTTTAAATTCCTTTGTAATTCCTAACATATCATGAATAACCAGTACTTGGCCGTCTACTTTTGCGCCGGCGCCAATTCCTATGGTTGGGATTTCTATGCTATTGGTGACTTTTTCTGCAAGTTTTGCGGGTATTTTTTCAAGAACGCAGGCGAAGCAGCCTAGTTCATCCAGCATTTTTGCATCTTGTACTAGTTTTTCTGCTTCTGCTTCTTCTTTTGCTCGAACGGTGTAAGTACCGAACTTATAGATACTTTGGGGGGTTAGTCCCAAGTGTCCCATAACGGGAATTCCTGCCATTAGAATTCGGCGGATGGACTCTTCCACTTCGGATCCTCCTTCAAGTTTAACGGCGTGTGCGCCTGATTCCTTCATGATTCTAATGGCACTTGAAAGGGCTACTTCCGAATTTGCTTGGTAGCTACCAAAGGGGAGATCTACGACGACCATTGCGCGTTTAACTGCTCTGACGACGGACTGTGCGTGGTAGATCATTTGGTCAAGAGTGATAGGTAGCGTCGTTTCATGGCCGGCCATGACATTTGAAGCAGAGTCCCCCACCAGTAAAATATCAATTCCTGCCTCATCTAAGATACGGGCCATTGAAAAGTCGTAGGCGGTAAGCATGGCGATTTTTTCGCCTTTTACTTTCATTGCCTGGATGGTGTGCGTAGTTACTTTTTTAAGTTCGGAAGTAACGGTTGACATGGCGTAGTTATTTATGATTAGGACTCAAGGTTCAGAAAGAAACATGAGATGTCCAAATGAAAAGTGTAAAAACAAAAACAGGGGCCATCATTGCTGACGGCACCCTGTATAACCCCAAAAAACCAAATGAAAACTTCTTAAATAAACACTCCTTAGAGTGGAATTTGCTTGTGAGTTAGTGACAACCTTGGTGAATCACTTCTGCAAAGATACGGGTATATATCAAGCTGTCAAGTGTTTGTCCTTGTTTTTTTTCAAAAAAACATAAAAGTGGAATCGTTTAGTTTTAAAACATTAAAAATCAAATATTTAAAATATTGATATTTTGTTTTATGCAAGAAATCAATGACTTTAGTGGAATGATTCAATGGATAGCTATCTACTGAATGAGGCACTTTATTTAGGAGGAGTGGGGGGTTGGGTGTGGAGGTCAAAAGAAAGAGGGCGGGGCGGAATTACCCTTGTGTATACACTACCCATTTTTCGTCAAAAAAGGGTAGGTTAAATTTATCCTTAATTGGCATTACCTCTACATAGTTGTGAGCGTTTCCGGGCAGGGCCGCTATTTCTGTTTGTAGGTTTCCTCCTTTGAGCGCTATGAGTCCGTTAGGGTATGCATGTATGTGTTTTCGTTTCAGTAAGTGTTGGCTCCACTGCATTAGATCGGCCAGGGGGGCTACTGCTCTGGAAACGATAAAATCAAATTGGCCGGTTCTTTTTAATTCTTCTGCCCGTGAATGAATTGGCTCGACATTAGAAAGGTTGAGCGCATTGGCAACCTCTTGAACCACTTTAATTTTTTTGCCGGTACCATCAACTAATTTAAAGGAGGTATCCGGAAAGAAGATGGCAAGAGGTATTCCTGGAAAGCCACCTCCGGTTCCCAAATCTAGGATTTGGGAACCGGGTTTGAAGTCGAAATAGGCTGCTATTGCTAGGGAATGCAGTATATGGCGTTCGTTTAGGTTTTCAATATCTTGCCTTGAGACTACGTTAATACGCGCATTCCACTCTTTGTAGAGTTGTTGTAATTGTTCTAGCTTATCCAGCTGGGCTTCTGAGAGTGCCGGGAACCAAGTTGAGAAGTAGCTCATTAATCGTTAAGTTTCAAAACCTTTAGGAAGGCTTCTTGAGGAACCTCTACGGATCCGAACTGTTTCATTCGTTTTTTACCTTCTTTCTGTTTTTCTAGAAGTTTTCGTTTGCGCGAGATATCACCACCATAGCATTTGGCGGTTACGTCCTTTCTCAGTGCGCTGATTGTTTCTCTGGCGATAACTTTAGCGCCGATGGAGGCTTGTATGGCTATCTGAAACTGTTGTCTTGGGAGCAGCTCCTTTAATTTTTCGCACATTCTTCTTCCCATATATTCTGCCTTGGAGCGGTGAACTAGTGCGGAGAGGGCATCGACTTGTTCGCCATTTAACTTAATATCAAGGCGGACCAGATCGGTATCGCGATAATCAAGGAGGTTGTAGTCAAAGGAGGCGTAACCTCTTGTAGAGGATTTGAGTTGGTCGTAGAAATCAAAAACAATTTCAGCGAGGGGCATGTGGAAAATGATTTCCAGTCGAGTTGGGGTCAGGTATTGTTGTTTCATGAGGATGCCACGTTTGTCGAGGCAGAGCTTCATGATATTCCCGATATAGTCGGGTTTGGTGATTATTTGAGCGTTGATGTAGGGTTCTTCTGCTCTCTCCAAATGATTGGGTTCTGGCAGTTCGCTAGGCTGATGCACTACACGGCGTGTTCCCTTCATATCGGTAGCGAAATAGGTTACGTTGGGAACGGTAGTGATAATATCTTGATTAAATTCGCGGTAGAGGCGTTCTTGAACAATTTCGAGGTGGAGCATTCCCAGGAATCCACACCGGAAACCGAAGCCAAGTGCGGCGGAGGTTTCTGGTTCGAATACGAGGGATGCGTCATTGAGTTGGAGTTTTTCGAGAGAGTCACGCAAATCTTCAAAGTCGTCGGTATCGAGTGGGTATACACCTGCGAATACCATAGGCTTCACCTCTTCAAATCCTTTGACGGGGGATTCGCAGGGCCGTGCTAAGTGGGTAATAGTATCACCCACTTTAATTTCTCTACTGACCTTAATGCCTGTGATTACATAACCCACATCCCCTGCGCTTAGGGTATCGCATTCGAACATGCCCATTCGGAGCACACCAATTTCTTCGGCGTAGACCTCTTTTCCAGTATTATAAAATTTAATTTTTTCGCCTTTTTTTAGGGTTCCATTCATAACTCTGACGTAGGCAATTACACCTCGATAAGAGTTGAACATGGAGTCAAAGATCATGGTTTGAAGGGGGGCATCAGGATCTCCGGCGGGGGCGGGTATCCTATCTATAGCAGCGGCTAAGATTTCTGGGATACCTATACCGGTTCTTCCTGAGGCAGAGATAATATCTTCTCGTTTGCACCCAATCAGATCAATGATTTGATCCTGCACCTCCTCTACCATGGCGCTTTCCATGTCTACCTTATTAACTATTGGAATAATTTCTAGGTTATGGTCAACTGCAAGGTATAGGTTGCTAATCGTTTGCGCTTGGATTCCCTGAGAAGCGTCTACTAAAAGCAGGGCTCCTTCGCAGGCTGCGATGGAGCGGCTTACTTCGTAGGAAAAGTCTACGTGTCCTGGGGTATCAATTAGGTTGAAGATGTATTCTTGACCATCAGCCGGGTGGATGTAGCGCATTTGGATAGCGTGGCTTTTGATGGTAATTCCCCGTTCTCGTTCCAAGTCCATATTGTCAAGGGCCTGGTCTTGCATTTCGCGTTTGCTGATAGTGTTGGTGTACTCCAGCAGGCGATCAGCCAAGGTGCTTTTTCCGTGATCGATGTGTGCTATGATGCAAAAATTCCGAACGTTTTTCATGTATAAGTTCCGGTAATAGATAATTTAACCGGCTTTTTATTTATTTGTTTGTTTAAGAGCCGCAAAAGTATGGATTTTTTGCGTTAAAATAGTATTGGGGTATCCAGAGGGTTGTTTTTATAAGGAGGTTAGGCGACGGGCTGCGTCTTCCAGTACGTCTTTTGTTTTTGCGAAGCAGACCCTTATTACTTTGTCATCTTGGCCGTTTGAGAAAAACGCGGAAACAGGGATAGTAGCTACCCCAATTTCCTTGGTGATTCTTTTACAAAAGTCAAGGTCTCTTTCGGAACTAATTGCGCTGTAGTCAAACAACTGAAAATAGGTCCCGTCACAGGCTAGGGGACGTAGTTTTGAACCTTTTAATGCATTTAGGAAGAAATCTCTCTTTTCTTGGTAGAAAGAGTTTAGGCTGGAATAGGTGGCAGAATCTTCTAGGTAATCTGCCAGTGCTGCTTGCATGGGGTGATTGGCAGAGAAGACATTAAACTGGTGAACTTTTCGAAATTCTGATGTGATTTCGGGTGGTGCGATTAGGTATCCAATTTTCCATCCTGTGTTATGGAATGTTTTTCCGAAGGAAAATACGGTCATGGAGCGCTTTTGAAGTTCGGGATGTGCCAGAGCGCTAACATGGGAATTTCCATCAAATACTAGGTGTTCATAGACCTCATCACTCAAGTGGATAATATTGGTGTGTTGAATTATGTGGGCCAGTTCGTCAAGATCTTCTTGTCTGAGTATTTTTCCTGTTGGGTTGCAGGGTGTATTTGTACAGATCATTTTGGTTTTGGGAGAAATTAGCCGATGCACTTCGGTCCAATTAATGGAATAATCTGGAGCAGAGAGTCGGTAAGGCACCACAACACCTCCCACGGTTTCGATGGATGGGCGGTAGGAATCGTAGCAGGGTTCGATGAGAATCACTTCGTCTCCTGGTCGAATAAAAGCTGCGAATGCACAAAAAAGGGCTTGGGTTGCACCAGCCGTGACGGTGATTTCGGTATTGGGGTCAAGCTGTATACTTGGGTAGGTTTGGTTAATTTTTTCCGCTATTCTTGATCGGAGGAGTGGGGTTCCGGGCATGGGTGCGTACTGGTTATCGCCCATTTCCATGTGATCAAAGACGAGTTTTCGCAAGCGGGGATCTGGGTCATAATTGGGGAATCCTTGAGAAAGGTTAACCGCATTGTGTTCTTGCGCCAAGGAGGACATGATGGTAAATATAGTTGTCCCGACGTTTGGGAGTTTGGATGATAGTTGCATAGCAGGGTACTTTTGATAAAGGTACGCGGTTTGAAGCAAAGATTTATGGAAGGATTAATTAAAGTGCTATTGTAGTTCTGGAGGGTTCTGCGCACTCTTTAAATATTTTGGCAGTGCAGGTTGCGCAGGTATTTAAGTTAAGTTGGCTATATACCCAGGCTATAGCATCTGTTTTGGAGTTAAAGAAGTTCGATCGGCCAATTGTATCCAGGAAGCCACCTTCTGACATAACATCTTGAGCTATATTTTTTAGACGAACGATTACCATTCCACCACCTTTTCGTTCTTTCCAGTATTTTGATTCCTCGGCAAGCCACTCTGCACCGTCTAGGTCGACGTGGTTTATTCCGTTTGCGAGTAAAACAATCCAGGATTCGGGTCCTTTTCTAAGGTTTCTGATTTGAGAAGAGACATGTTGGATAGCTCCAAAAAATAGATTACCGTCAATTCTTATGATTATCACCTGTGGGCACGTTTTTAGATGGTTTCGTCTATCTATGTTTACGATTTCGTGCCGTTTAGTTGCTGGGTCAGGCGCCATAACGGCTATATTAGGTGCTGCGGTTTTTTTTAGGTAGAAATAAAGGGAGAGCAGAACTCCTAGGTAAATGGCAAATTGTAGTTCAGAGAAGAGTGTGGCAAAAAAGACTGTGGCTAGGGTAATATTATCTTCTTTACTAGCCCGTTGAACTTCCTCCAAGTGTTTTAGATCGAGAAGGTTCCACCCAACCAAGATAATTAATCCAGCCATCGCAGGTTGGGGAAGTAGGTTGGTATAGGGGGCAATAAAAAGGGTAATAAGAAGCAGGATTAGGGTGGAAAAAATCGTTGACATGGGTGTTTTAGCGCCAGCATCTACATTGAGGGCTGTTCGAGAGAAGGAGCCTGAGCTAGCATATCCGGAGAAGAAGGGCGCAATTAGGTTGGATAGCCCTTGGCCGATAAATTCCTGATTTGCATCGAGTGCTTGACCTGATTTAAGGGCAGCTGTTTTTGCAATTGCCACTGCTTGGACCAAGCCCAATACGGCAAGAGCGAAAGCACTTGAGAGGAGGCTATGGAGGTTGTCTGGGGTTAGGGCGGGGAGGGAAAGGGGTGGGAGTCCTCTTGGCATTGCATCTACATATTGGATTCCCGCTTGCTTGCCGCCTAATAATAGGGCTACCCCGGTTCCAATTGTAAGGGCAACCACTAGATGAGGTAATTTAGGGGTAATTTTTTTAATAAATACGGCAGAAAAAATGGTTGAGAGTGCGACGATAAAAACAGGAAGCTGGGTATTGGGAAGCTGCCACAGAAGGTGTCGCCATGTTTCCAAAAAGGAAGCTTGTTTTTCGATTTCAATTCCTAGAATGGTAGTGGCCTGACTGGTTATGATGAGTACGGCGGCTCCTGCAGTAAAGCCCATTACAACGGTATTGGAGACAAAACCGATATATCTGCCCATTTTCCCAATGCCAAGTCCAAGTTGGATAGCTCCAACGAGGAAAGTTAAGGTTAGGGTTAGCTCAATATATTGATCACTGGCGACAGGTGCCAGCTTCCCTATGGTTGCGACTATGACGATTGAGATTGCGGTAGTGGGTCCGGAGACAAGGTGCATGGATGCTCCGAAAAGGGCGGCAATCAGTGGGGCGACGAGTGCTGCGTAGAGGCCGTAGACTGGGGGAAGTCCAGCGATTAATGCGAAGGCTATTGCTTGAGGTAATACCACAATTGCCCCGAGTAATCCGGCGAAGAAGTCGGCTTTTAGTACTTGTGGTTTACTTAGTTCGTGTTTCCAAGAGAGAAATGGTAATAATCGGGGCAATACATGTTTTTTCCAGTTAAATATTTCACCATCAGGCAAATTGTCCTTTATTTGGGACAGTGCGGCGACCATTAAATTTTTAAATATTCGGGCACTCATAGATCTGGACGTGGCATGTATTTTATTTTTATTTATAATGTACGATATCTAACTGTTGATTACAGAGCTGAAGGTCCCCTGGATCGTTGGTTGCTATGATCAATGAGCGATTACCAATCCAGTCCTTGATGAGTTGGTGGGACCAATTGATGGCGTTTATATCCAAGTTCGTAGAGGGTTCGTCTAGCAGAACAATTGGGGCATTTGATCCGATGGCGAGAGCCAGCTTCACACGCTGTTTCATTCCGGAAGAGAAGTAGCGTAGTTCTTTTTGGCGACTTTTTGGCAGCTCTAGCCGTTCGAGAATCGCTTCTGGTGTAAGGTTGGGTAGTAGTGGTTTTAGTTGGACATGAAATTGAATTGCTTCTTCAAGTGTAAATTCCTCGATAAGGTCAATGTAAGGTGCTGTATAAGATATATATTGATAGATGAATTCCTGTGGGATATTTGATCCGTTTTCATTTAGGAACTGTAAAGAGCCTTTAGACAGGGAAAGGTGCCCGGCAAGTGTTTTAAGGAGGGTTGACTTACCGGAACCATTTGGGCCGATCAAGGCTGTTTTGGTGCCGTGTTGGAGGTTATAGCTAAGATTTCTGAAAATCCAGTCGAAACGGTAACGTTTTCCGGCATTAGTGAGCTTTATTTCCATGCGTGCGTTGCGTGGTGTATTTTTGCGATGCAAAGTTGGTAATACTTATCAATAAAACGGTTTAAAATGCGTTGGTGTCTTTTAATAATCATATTTTTTATTTTTTCACGCGTTGCTGTTGGAAGGGAGCGGATTTTGGTTGCCGATCAGACGTTTAGGTTGGACGGGGAACATGAATATTTTTATGCGTTTGCAGAGGGTGATCAACTCGATATTGAAGTTGGTTTAGTAACGGGAAGTCGAATAAAAAAAGTAGAATTAATCGCATGGCCAGATCGCGTAGTGTATAGTGGATATGATTTGGATACGCTTGTTTCTAAACGTGTAACGATTCCGCACACGGGAGTGTTTTTATGGAGAATTACGGAGCAGGGTTTAGGTAAAAAGGTGTGTAGGTTTGTAATTTATCGAACAGCTGCCGGCTCGAGTACTGCGAGAATGGATACTCGGGTTGGGTGGGATATAAAGACTAGGCCCCAATGGGTCGTTGAACGCAGAAGAGTAGAGGCTGGTAAGAAAACGGACTCATACTCAATAAGTGGACAAGTTTCAGTTCCAGGAAGTAAGGTTGGGCTGGGTTCGAACCGGGTAGCGTACCGGTTTGAACTACCCTCCAATACGGTCCAATGGGCGTATCGGATTGGGGTTAGCCAAGTTGCGCAAGAAGCTCGACGTAAGGACGCAGAGGTGTTGGCAGAGTTGACAAAAAAAGGGGCTATGAAATTGGTTGCTTTTCAACCCCAGACGGCTTTAGCGGCCTACGCTATGGGGATGGCAGTGCAGTTGACAACTTCGACTGCGGGTGAGGATATTGAGTATGCATTGGTGGATGCGGGTAATTTGCAACGATTTATGCAGGGTGCGGATCAGTATGACGCCTATATATGGCAAGGCTCTGTCAGTGTGGATGCCCAGCGGAGGCAACATCCGCTTGGGGGAGCTTATGCGTTTGCTTTAAAAAACAATAACTTATTGGAAAGTGTAGAGGTGTTGGTGGAAATAGAGGCCATTGTAGAGACGCTTATATTTGAGGATGAATTTTATCTAACCCCACAATGAAGGATACCTATTTAACCCTAGCGGGTCCATCGATTGCTGAATTTAAGGATCGCGCTAGTAAGTTTTTAGCATATGCCTGGCCCGTAAAATCGGAGGAGGAAATTCAACAGTATATAGAAGCATTAAAGAAGCAACATTTTAAGGCTAATCACCATTGTTTTGCATGGAGGTTAGGGCAGGATGGTCATTTGTTTCGAGCGAACGATGATGGGGAGCCATCCGGGACTGCTGGTCGACCGATTTTAGGACAGATTGATTCCGCTCAATTGACGGACGTATTAATTGTGGTGGTTCGGTACTTTGGTGGTACTTTACTAGGCACGTCGGGATTGATAAACGCATATCGAGAATCTGCATTTGCCGCAATTCAGTCTGGTGAAATAAAGGAGGTTATTTTAAACGATGTTTTCACTATTTCTGTTGAATATGGTATGTTGCCGGAATTGGTACAGGGCTTACATAGGATTCAGGCGATTATTCAATCAGAGGAGTATGGAGATCTTGCCACCATAGTGATTGCAATACGGAAGAGGGATTCTACTCAAAAGCTACTTGATTTGCGTGCAAGGATTTATAAGGTTAGTTTAGAAGAGGCAGAGACCTTAGAATGGCCAGAGGGGATAATTATCTCAACCTGACCATTGTAATTGATTGATTAGAACCAACCTATTTATTTTTTTTTGATCAAGTATGGCTATAACGTGGAACGAGTCTAAAGTTGAGCGGATTGAGTATTTGGCGGCGCATGTCAAACGCTTTGTAATTCGGTCGTCAGGTGTGACGTTTAAAGCTGGGCAATTTATTACGCTGGATTTACCGATCGGGGAGAAACGCCTTCAGCGCTGGCGGAGTTATTCTATTGCGAGTGCTCCTTCGGATGGTGCCTCTTTGGAACTCTGTATTGTTCAAAGTGCGTCAGGGCTTGGTACCCGTTATTTATTTGAAGAGGTTCAAGTAGGGAGTGTATTGAAGTGGAAAGGACCAGAAGGCACCTTTATCCTTCCGGCTGATACGGGGAAAGCCTTGGTAATGGTTTGCACGGGTACTGGTATAGCGCCTTTTCGGAGTATGCTAAGAGAGATTAGGATTAAGAATATGTCGTATAAATCGGTGCATTTGATATTTGGTACCCGGACAGAGGCTGACATTCTATTCCGTGAGGAGTTAGAGCAGTTAACTAGAGAATGGTCTTCTTTTCGGTACGATATTGTACTATCGAAGGATCCAGACTGGGGTGGTTACAGTGGTCATGTTCATCAGGTGTATCAAGAGTGTTATTCGGAGGTTAGTTCAGAAGTGGTTTTTTTGTTATGTGGATGGAGGAGCATGGTTGACCAAGCCGTTGACAACTTGATAGGAATGGGGTATGAACGCTCGCAGGTTCTTTTTGAGTTGTATGGATAGTTAGTTGACGCCGAATTCGATGCCTAGTTTTTCCAATTCAAGAAGGAAGGCATTATCTACATTTACTTTTTTGTTTGGGGACACAAGAGAGAGTTTATCGCGGTGTTGGTAATCGAGGAGTTCAACTCTCAGTTCATGTTTTCCTTTGAAGGTTTTGCAGAGGTTTTCGATTTTATCGATTAAAGACAGGTCGATTTTGTTGACGGGTATTTTAAGTGTAATTAATTTTGTTTTTTCTTCGCCGATAGTTTCCAGCAGGCGGACATCATTTACTTTAAATTCCATTTCGTCGCTATTAAAGCGCTGTTTATACTCACCTTCAACGTAGAGGCTGCTGCCTTCTTCGAAAAAAGCGCGGAATTTTTGGTAGTTTTCTGAGAATAGGGTAATTTCGAGTGCTCCCGTATAGTCTTGAATGGTAAATCTTCCCCATCCTGTTCCTTTTTGGCTGATTCTATGTTCGGCTTTGCTAACAAATCCAGCTACATTGACTTTGCGACCTTTGAAGTTATCTATTTTATCGAGCGGGGACGCGAAGTTTTCCCACTCAAATTTGTAAGTATCGAGTGGGTGGCCACTTAGGTAAAATCCGATGACCTCTTTTTCTTTTTGTAGGCGGAGGAGCAGGTTCCAGGGCTCTGTTTTTGGGACAGGGGGCAGCGGAATACTTACGGTGGAGGACATATCTCCGAAGAGTGAATTCGCGGACATAATTTTATCTTCCTGATAGGCAGCTGCATATTTAAGGAGGTGCTCTATGAAAGAGTCGTATTTATCGGAAGGTTGAAAAAAGACGGCGCGGTTGGGTATATATTCATCGAAGGCTCCAGCGATTGCCATGCTTTCCATTACTCTTTTATTGATATTTCGGAGATTTATTCTTCGGAGGAAGTCGAACAGGTCGGAGAATACCCCCTTTTGGGAGCGTTCTTCGATGAGGGTTTCGACCGCTGCTTCTCCAACCCCTTTAATGGCACCAAGGCCATATCTGATTTCACCTTTTTTATTAACGGAGAAGTTAATATTTGATTCGTTGATATCGGGTCCTTTTACTACTAGCCCCATTCTTTTACATTCCTCTAAGAAGAAGGTTATTTTTTCGATATTATTTTGAGAGTGGGTAAGTACTGCAGCCATGTATTCGGAGGGGTAGTGAGCTTTGAGCCAGGCGGTTTGATAAGCGACGAACGCGTAGCAAGTGGAGTGTGACTTATTGAATGCATAAGAGGCGAAAGCCTCCCAGTCGGTCCATATTTTTTCTAATTTATGTTCGGGGTGTCCTTTTGCGGTGGCGCCAGCGATGAATTGGCCTTTCATTTTATCAAGGACGGCCTTTTGTTTTTTACCCATTGCTTTCCGCAGGACATCGGCATCCCCTTTTGAGAATCCGGCGAGTTTTTGGGAGAGCAGCATAATTTGTTCTTGGAATACGGAGATTCCGAAGGTTTCTTTCAGGTATTCCTCCATATCTGGGAGGTCATACTCCACTACTTGTCGACCATGTTTGCGTGCGATATAGTCTGGGATATATTCGAGGGGGCCTGGTCGGTAGAGGGCGTTCATAGCGATTAGGTCATCGAACTTGTCAGGTTTTAGGTCGCGCAGGTATTTTTGCATCCCTGCGCTTTCGAATTGGAAGGTGCCATTGGTCTCGCCTTTTTGGTATAGCTCGTATGTTTTACGGTCATCTAGGGGGATTTTATCTATATCGATTTCAACTCCATGGTTTTGTTTAATCATTCGGAGGGCATCCCGGATAATTGTCAGGGTTTTCAGTCCTAGGAAGTCCATTTTGATTACACCGGCATCTTCGATTACCGAGCCTTCGAATTGGGTGAGCAGCAGGTGAGAGTCTTTTACGGTTGCTACTGGTATGATTTCGGTGAGGTCGGTTGGGGCGATTATAATACCTGCGGCGTGCACGCCAGTTCCACGGACGGAACCTTCTAGAATGAGGGCTTCTTTCAGTACGGTGCTTTCGGGGGTTCCGTCGGCATCCATGTATTCCCTCAGTTTTTTACAGCCTTCGAGGTCATCAGCGCCCAATCCTTCTTTTTCCGACAGGGATCCGTCTCCTGTGATGGGGGCGGTTAGGACTCTTTTAAGGGATATTCCGGGTTTTTCGGGCACGAGTTTAGCTAGGGTATTGGACTGTTCGAGTGGAAGATCGAGGACCCGTGCAACATCTTTTATGGACATTTTGGCTGCCATAGTGCCGTAGGTGACGATTGCGGCCACCTGTTGTTTCCCATATTTATTGACGACATAATCAATAACTTTTTGCCTTCCTTCATCATCAAAATCGGTATCGATATCGGGCATTGACTTCCTGTCCGGGTTCAGGAATCGTTCAAAAAGTAATTGATACTTAATGGGGTCTATATTAGTTATTCCGATGCAGTAGGCTACGGCACTACCTGCTGCGGATCCGCGCCCTGGTCCGACGAATACTCCGAGGTCACGACCAGCCTTGATGAAGTCGGCAACGATTAGGAAGTAGCCTGCGAATCCCATTGTTTTGATGGTATGTAATTCGAAGTTGAGGCGTTCTTCAATTTCCGCGGTGATGGTTTGGTAACGTTCTTTTGCGCCGGTATAGGTTAAGTGTCGGAGGTATTCATCCTGTGATCCAAATTCATTTGGCACGATGAAGTTGGGTAGTAGGATATCTTTTTTTAGTTGTAGTTCTTCTACCTTACCTACAATTTCGAGGGTGTTTTCGAGGGCTTGTGGAAGGTCATGGAACAGTTTGCCCATTTCCTCTTGGGTTTTAAAATAGAATTGATCATTCCAGAAGGCGAAACGCCCATTTTTCATGACGGTACCTTCTTCGATGAATTCTCGGATGGCGGGTGTTGACTGTTTTTCTCCGGTATTTATACACAGTAAGATATCGTGTGCGTTGGCGTCCTTTTGGTCGACATAGTGGGAGTCGTTGGAGCAGATTGTTTTCACCTTGTAATCAGTGGCAAAACGGAGCAGCACTTCATTTACTTGGTCTTGTTCTGCCATATTATGGCGCTGCAGTTCGATGTAATAATCTTCACCGAAGAGATCGAGCCACCATTTAAATTCTTTTCTGGCTGTCTCCTCTCCGTGTCTTAGAATAGTTTGTGGGACCATTGCTCCGATACAACAAGTGGTTGCTATCAGACCTTCATGGTATTGGAGGATAAGCTCTTTATCGATTCTTGGATATTTTCCATATAGGCCTTCAATAAAACCGAGTGAGCAGAGTTTGACTAAATTTTTATAGCCCTCTGCGTTTTTTGCAATTAAGAGTTGGTGATAGCGTTTGTCCTTATCCTCTTTTGTAAATGTTTTTCGGTGGCGGTTTTCTACTACATAGAACTCACAACCAACGATAGGCTTAACACCTTTGTGTTTGGATGCTTCTGCGACGAACTGGAAGGCTCCGAACATATTACCATGGTCTGTGATTGCAATTCCCTTCATTCCATCTGCTGCCGCTTTTTTAAACAGAGAAGGTATACTAGCGGCCCCATCGAGCAAGGAAAACTGGGTATGGCAATGAAGGTGTGCAAACTCGGGCATTTTGGCGACAATTTAATGTTATGGAGGTAATTATTCGGACAAAGATAAAACAATTTGATTGTATTTTAGGGCGGAGTTTTTAGTTGGTACAGACTAGCAAGGGGGAGGAAGGATTAACGGTTAGCCAAGCATTTGGAGCGAGCAATGCTTTTATCAGAAGCACTTGCACGTTTGCATGGAGGACGATTTTACGTTGGAGATTCCTGCAATTAGGTATTGAAAAGCATCCAGCCAGAGGGCCCATGAAGGGCAGTTTAAAGGCGTGCAGATTTCCCTAATGCGTATTCGGAGAGTGCCGATAGGGCGGGGGTATTAAAAACGGAGCGTATTTATGGGAAAAGGGAGTTTGCTATTGGAGAGTGGAAGTATTCGTGTTGGAGCAGCCATTTTTTTCGCCACAAACCACCTGCGTATCCAACTAGTTGGCGATTGGATCCGATCACCCTATGACAGGGAATTATGATACTGATTGGATTTTTTCCATTGGCAGCGGCTGCAGCCCGGATGCAATTGGTATTTCCAAGGTAAGCGGCCATTTCCAAATAGGTCCGTGTATTTCCAAAATCAATATTCAGAAGTTCTTGCCAAACTGACTTTTGGAAATCAGTCCCTTGTGGGCCCAAAGGGAGGTTAAATCGCTTCAGTTTTCCATCCAAATAAGCGTTCACTTGATTTATTGTTTCCTCCAGTACGGCATTCTTAGGAGAAGAGTACTGGAGTGGTTGTTCAGTAAAGTGGGCGCTTAACAGCGCATGTTCATCTGCGCACAATTGGAGGATGCCGATGGGCGTGGGAATGGCAGCCTGATACACTGGAACGTTAGTTTAACATTTCATAGATACCGGCGATTCCTTGGCCTCCGCCTACGCAGGCGGTGACCATACCGTATTTTTCATTCCGGCGATTTAATTCATTAAACAGTTGAACGGATAATTTGGCACCTGTGCAGCCGAGGGGGTGTCCGAGTGCAACGGCTCCACCATTTACGTTTACGATTTGTGGGTCAAGCCCTGCTTCTTTTATGACTGCTAAGGCTTGTGCAGCGAAGGCCTCGTTTAATTCGATTAGTTGTATATCATTTAAGGTAAGGCCTGCCTGTTTTAGTGCTTTAGGGATAGCGGCACAAGGGCCGATTCCCATGTGGATTGGTTCAACTCCAGCTACGGAACAGGCTGCGAGCCTAGCAATGGGTTTTAAATTAAACTGTTTTACTATTTCTTCAGAAACGACCAGCACGAATGCGGCCCCATCGGATGTTTGAGAGGAATTGCCTGCGGTGACTACTCCTCCTTGTGCGAAGGCCGGCTTTAATTTTGCGAGTGCTTCCAAGGAGGTATCTGCCCTTACACCTTCATCCGTATCGACAAGGAGGTTTTTTTCTTGTCTACGGTCATTTTCTACCCAAACTTCTGGGACGTTAACTGGCACTATTTCGGATTTGAACTTACCATTTTGTATTGCATTAGCAGCTTTAGTATGGGATTGGTAGGAGAACTCATCAGCTTGCTCTCTTGAGATATCCCATTTTTTTGCGACTGCTTCTGCTGTTAAGCCCATACCTACTACATAATCAGGCGTATTACTGGCAATATT
>CANHDG010000022.1 GCA_947459365.1 Saprospirales bacterium | reverse complement strand
GGGTCACGACCAAAGCCTGCAAGTTCGCTGGCAATGCAGCCAAATCAGCATCGCTCAATAGCAACACCCCATGCTGGGCCTTCGCTACCATGTCCGCAGGAAATTGCAGCAAGGCATCCCCCATCACCCGGTTGACGTGCTCTAAGGGCGAGTGGCACCATTCATAGGGAATCGCCCCACCCAATAAATTATTTAAATATTCACTCCATGCAATGGAAACCGTAGCTGCCCCTAAGGCATATTCCATCACCAACGCCCAGCCAATGACCCAGGCCATTAATTCACCCATGGTCGCATACGCATACGTATAAGCAGAACCTGCAATTGGGATCATCGCTGCAAATTCAGCGTAGCAAAGACCGGCAAATGCACAGCCAATGGCCGCTACAACAAAAGAAAGTGTGACCGCCGGACCCGCCGCCTCAGCAGCAGCAGCAGCAGTGCGAACAAAAAGACCTGCTCCAATAATAGCACCAATTCCAAGTGCCACCAGGTTGCCAGCGCCTAATGTTCGTTTCAATCCTTTTTCCGAGTCGGATGCCATATCTAGCAATTTCGACAACGGTTTTTTTACCCAAAGGTTAGACATAAGCTAAGTAAACAGTAGTTGTTGAACAATAACGTTTTGATGAAATGTGATCAAATGAGGCGGCCAAATATAGGACGGTTTTTTCTTTTACCTATTATTTTTGTGGATCATACTCAGATTTACGACCTTTGCCAGCGCTTTCAATTACATTCTTTTATAAATTATTCGGTTCGTACAATGGTATCCAATCTATATTTCTCCAGGCTGTTGAAAGCCATCCATCAAAAATTAGGTATCTTTCTCCTCTCCAGCCTACTCCTTTTATTGACCTGGCAGTGCGCACAATCCTCTACCGAAGGCGCCAATACCACTACAAAACAGGAGTCGCTTGAAATGCCATCCACCGCCAAACCTACCCCAGCACACCTTACAGACGTTAACTGCTGGTCTGAAAACAACCAGTTTATGGTGGCAGCCTTGCTTGACAGTGACGACTTCTTTTGGAAGCGTTTTTGGGTAAAAATTGCTTTACTGGACGCCTCTGGCAAACAGCTTCTCATCGGTGCAGATTCCTTTGCAATCATCCCAACCCACTCCTCTGCAGTCCCCCCACGTGGAAGAACGTCCTTTACTTGGTCATTCGACAAACGAAAAATATCTGGTGAACCAGACTCTATTCGGCTCATTGATGCTATGGGACAAGAGGTCTTTGCTGGCCCAATCCTAATCGCCACCAAAACCAGTTCTGTAAAAGTAATCAACGGGGATCCAGAAGATTCTACCAAAACAGTCGAAGTGGCTTGGAGGGTCAATGGCACCTTGGAAAATCCGCTCCCAGGCGTGGTACTAGAACCCTGCATCGATGTATTACTGTATGGAACAGACGAACGGCTCTACTTTACACAGGGATTGCAGCTCAACCAAGATACTGCGGTGGTAGCCAGTGACCGCTACGGACAAATGCTCCCCGGCGATAAGCGTAACTTTGGAATGGCTATCGGCTATGAATCCCTGCCGGAAGCCCTCAAAAACCTAAAAATTGGCCGGGTTGACTTCCTGGGATACGAAAAAAGGACTGAATAAATCCACCTAAATGTTAAATTATTGGATTTAATGGTCCGTAGGCAATATTTTCATTCTATTTTCGGTTTTATCTGAAAATTCACCGATAGCATGTTGCCTATGGATCACACACCTACACTGAACGAATTAGTTGCGCTGGTTTATCACGATTTGAACGCCACCGATACCCGCCATTGTTTTAGGGTTTTGGAGCAACATGCAGACTTAAAGACAGAATACGAAGAGCTGGGATCCAGTAAAGCGCTTTTACCCAAAGCACTGTTCAATCCCTCCTCTGACACACTTTCCAAAATCCTGCAATACAGCGCAAAAACAGCCGCGGGAGCCTGCTTCCTTTAATTGAACAAACTGCTCCCTGCTATAATTCCTTCAAGCCTGCCTAGAAAGCTCAGAAACTACCATCTGGGTTTTCTAGGCACTTTCTTTAGCTGCCGTTAAGCTAAAACAGTTCGACCTTATTTCGTTTTCTACCTTACCTTTGTGCGCATACTGATTGACTTGCACGGCTCTTCAGTCCATCCGATAGAAAGCACCCCACACAAACCGCTTGCGCTCTGATATTTCCTTACTACTAATCACTTTATTCGATTTATGATCCGCAGTTTCCCTATCCTCCTCTTACTTTTTGTATCCAGTACCTTCTCCTTTCAAGCCTGTAAAAACAATCCGGCCACTTCAACCACCAAAACCAATAAGGTCAATGTGCGATTGGAAGCCGCAGCCAATATCATCCACCCCCTAATGCCCAGCTCCGGCTATGCTCGGTACGTAGCCGAAGATGTATTCCAGTCACTAGCAACCTTCGACCCCGTTAGCACTGAACTCATCCCGCGTTTAATTGTAAAACTCCCCACTGCAACTACTCTTACGGAAGGGCCCAACAAAGGTGGCATAGCATACGACTTTGAGCTCCTCGAAGCAGCCAACTGGGATAATGGAAGTCCCCTGACAGGCAAAGACGTTGAATTCACCTTAAAATTAATTCTACACCCATTGCTTCCTAATAAACTGTGGAGGGGGTATTTTGAGCAGCTTACAGACCTGCAAACCGATCCTGCTCAACCCAAAAAATTCACCGCTCAATTTAAAGAATACTACTTTCTGGCATTAGAAAGCATCTGCCAAGCCCCCATTTACCCAGCTTATCATTACGATCCCAACAACGTGTTAGCATCTGTTTCGATCACCGATTTGCTAGACCCTAAAAAAGCGGCAGCCATTGCCAAAGACCCCGCGCAAATTGCCTTTTTTGAGCAATTTGGCGGTGCAGAGATGGGAACTAACAAAGAAAAAATAAATGGGAGCGGCCCCTATAAAGTTGCTTTTTTTGATGCAGAACAAGGAGTAACACTGGTCAAAAAAACCAACTGGTGGGGAACTTCTTTGACCGATCAGTATCCAGCATTAGCTGCTTTCCCCGATACGATCCAATACCTGCTCGTTAAAGCAGAAGATGCCGCTATCAATATGCTGCAAACGGGCGCACTGGACTTGGTGGCCAATGTGAACACACAACGTTTCCTGGAAATGCAAAAAGATCCCGCTTTCCAAAATAACTACACATTCACCACCAACGCCCCAGCTTCCTATAACCGGGTCATTATTAATACCAAAGATCCAATTTTAGCAGATAAAAGAGTAAGAAAAGCCCTCACCTTGTCAGTGGACTACGACTATATCCTGAACTCTATCCAGCAAGGAATGGCACAACCCATTGCAGGACCCATACACCCTTCCAAAAGCTATTACGCGAAAAACCTTCCTAACCCAAGCCTTCAGGTAGAAAAAGCCCAAGAATTGCTCGCAGAAGCAGGTTGGAAAGATGCTGACCAAGACGGTGTTCTAGACAAAATCATCAACGGAAAAAAGATTGACTTCCAATTAAGCCTGCTAAGTACTACCGGTACCAGTGTGGTAGACCAACTCACCGCCAGCCTGCAAAAATCCTTCCAACAAGTTGGTATCCGACTCAATATAAAACCCTCAGACCTCAGCACCCTCACAAAAGAAACTATGGCTGGAAATTTCCAACTAGCTTCCGGAGCCGTTGCCTTACAACCGGGGTTTGTAGACCTCCGTCAATTGTATCACTCTAAAAACCTCGCCCCAAAAGGCGATAATAGAGCAGGACTAGTGGTACCAGAACTAGACCAAGCAATGGACCAGCTCGCTACCACCACCGATGAAGCAGAACGCAGCCAGCTCTATCAAAAGGTACAAGCTATTCTGGCAGACGAGGTGCCGGAAATCTATTTGTACGCACCCAAATCCAGGCTAATTGCCAGTAAATCCTTTGAACATCAACCCACTACCCTCCGCCCAGGCTACGTTGCCAGACTCTCCAAGTTAAAGCAATAACCTTCACGGTAGGCAACTAATAGGATTTACTTCCCTCTACAAACATTTCCAAAATAATTCCGCTACCTTTGTGGCAATAAAATTCGTTAAAAAATGTCATTTGAAGTAGAAGGTCGCTTGCACCGTGTGTTCCCAACCGAAAGCCGCTCCGAAAAATTCCAAACCAGAGAGTTCGTCCTAGAAGTGGCCGATGGGAACTATCCGCAACTTATTAAGTTTCAAGCCGTCCAGGATCGGTGCTCTATGCTCGACCGTTTTAACGAGGGCGATCAAGTAAAGGTTTCCTTCGACCTGCGTGGCAGGGAATGGAATGGTAAATACCTGACCAACTTAAATGCTTGGCGAATGGAGGGTGCCTCTGGATCCAGTGGTAACCAACGGGGCGGTTCTGACAACTTCCCCTCTGACCCCTTCCCAGAGTACAAAGACGCTCCTATGGATAGTGGAAATTTGGACACCCTCCCCTTCTAACGTTCCAATCCTTTGGTCCTAATAACAAAAGAGGCCTTGCTTGCGCAGGGCCTCTTTTTATTTTCCAATCGGTACTCTTATCTAAATAAACGATTCTCTTCTACCAACTCGAGTTTCCATCCCGCTCCCTCCAACATCGAACGCAGCAAATCAAAGGTCTTGCTCGCCTGTTCCCTAGCAGCTGGTAATAACTGTACTTGTGCCTTCTGCCGAATCAACTCCTTGGCTTTCTCGTTGATCTGATTGTAATCGCTCGGGGAAAAAGACGTAAAAACGCCCTCCGATATGTCGTAATAATCTATTTTATGATCAATACTCAAAATAGAGGGAGCCGGCATCGGGCCAATTCTTAACAAACGGGCTTTCCCATCTACCTCCATCTTTACCTGTTCCAAATCATACCCCGCAGAAACCGTAGCTGTCACCCGCATAATCATTTTTTTATCCCAGAAGTAGGTAAAAAAACCAGAATAATCACTGTGCGTATATACTTCCGTGTAATTCCCCTCTACCGTCACTAATTTCATCACCGATCGTATACGCTCCAGCATAATCTGGGATTCCTCCTGCGTGACAGACTTTGGGGCAAAAACATACCAACCAGCCAGTCCACCCATTACAAAAATGAGTAGTACCGATATCAAAAGAGCAGTTTGACGTATCATTTTTTCTGTTATTTACTGCAAACATACAGGGAATTTGACAACTGCCCATAACTACACTTCTCTCTCCAACTAGAAGCACCAGCCGTTTGCAGCGCGCATTGCCTCTGCAATTAACCGACGGTCCTTTTTTACGTTCACCGGTGGGTATTTGGTGTAGCGTTTAACGCCCATTAAAAAGGTCTTCAATAAATCACCTTCGGCAAAAGAGGCAATCGCGTCGGTCGCATTTTTGGTCATCCGCGCGGTAGTATCGTGTAAAAATACCCTCAGCAATGCATCGTACACCTCCATCGGCTGTGCAGTTGAAGACCTTCCTGCCAATTTCTGAATCCGAAGTAACATGGATTCGGCTGCAAAAAGATCCATCAGCATATCTGCACAGTTCATCAGCAACTCCTGCTCCTCTTTCAGGTTTAACTTTCCATCCATCTGCATCTTAGCTGCTCCACCAGCTGCCATCAAAATAACCTTTTTGAAATCGCTGATTGCTTTTTTCTCCTCAGCATAAGGTCCTTCCAACCGCTCCATGGAGGGCATGGAAGCCAACTCCTTTTGCACCGCCCAGGCAGGCCCAACGATGTCAAGCTGCCCCTTTAACGCACGCTTAAATAACTGATCGATCATTAACAGGCGATTGATCTCATTCGTCCCCTCATAAATTCGGTTAATTCGACTGTCCCGATAAGCCCTTGCTACCGGATACTCCTCACTAAATCCAATTCCCCCATGTATTTGTACATTTTCATCCACACAGAAATCAATCACCTCCGAACCATAGACTTTGAGAATGGAACACTCAATCGCATACTCCTCCGCAGCTTCTAACATAGCCTGAGCGAAGGTTTTCCCTTCCGCACTTCCTGCTTCTTTTTTGACGTGCATCAACTGAGAAATCCGATAAGAGGCACTCTCCGCCGCGAATGTCCGAATGGCCATCTCCGCTAATTTGTGCTGAATCGCCCCGAAACTACCAATCGGTTGTCCAAATTGGTGCCGCTCATTGGCGTACCGAACCGCTGTTGTCACCACTGTCCTTCCAGCTCCTGCGCACATCACACCCAACTTATATCGGCCGATATTCAACACGTTAAAGGCAATATGGTGCCCCTTTCCAATCTGACCCAAAACTTGTCCTACTGGTACCAAAACGTTTTCAAAAAAGACCTGCCGAGTGGAAGAGCCTTTAATTCCCATCTTGTCCTCCTCTGCTCCCAATGAAATACCCGGCGTGTTCCGATCTACTATAAATCCAGTGAACTGGTCCCCCCCAACTTGCGCAAATACAATAAACACATCCGCGAAGCCAGCATTGGAAATCCACATCTTTTGACCGTTTAAACGATAAAACGCTCCATCCTCCGTCAAATCAGCCCTCGTCTTGGCCGCAAGCGCATCCGAGCCACTTCCTGGCTCCGTCAGGCAATACGCTGCTTTTATAGCACCCGATATCATCGGTGGCAAATAACGCTGCTTCTGCTCCTCTGTCCCAAAATACAAGATTGGTAACATTCCAATCCCAGTATGTGCAGCAAAGGAAACCAAAAAGGAACCTGCAGGCCCCATCACATCCGCTAACACGGTATTGGTATTAGTGTCCAATTCCGTTCCGCCATACATCGTTGGCATGTGCGCCCCCAATAATCCCAACTCTCCCGCCCGCTCAATCAATCCTGGCGAAACCCCAGGCACCTGCTTCTCCAGTTGGTCCATCACCGGTAAAATCTCTTGCTCCAAAAAGTCCAGAGCCATCTGGCGAACCATCAGTTGTTCCTCATTTAGCTCCTCTGGGATAAACGTCCAGTCAGGCTGACTATCCGAAATCAAAAAAGCACCACCATTTAGATTTTCCATATCTTTATTCTTAAAATAATTTAGCGAATTTTCGCTGCAAATATAATAGACTTCTTTCAATTCCGCCAGAGGGCTAACCAGCTTTAACAATCACCCTTCTCTTTTTTTTGGCTCTTTATTGTCAAAAGCCAAATATCCTCCGATTTTTCGAAAAATCACCACACGCTCCATGCGCAATGACAAGAACCTACCGAATAAGTGTCACTTCTCGTTGAGGCAACCTGAAAACAACTCCGTTGCACTCAACATCCAAAATATAAAGGTACACATCGGGGGGAGCAGGCTTTCCTCCTACGGTTCCATCCCAACTTGGATGGGTACTGCTTTGGTAAATTTTCTGACCCCAGCGGTTGTACACTTGTAGGCTCTTCGCTTTATCCAAACCCTCAAAAGGCACCAAACGTAAAAGATCGTTCACTCCATCTCCATCTGGTGTAAAGGCATTGGGCACATTTAACTCTTCAAAACAAGGGGGATACACGATTACTCGGTACTCCACCGTATCTCCACAACCCGCCTCATTCCGGACGATTAAAGTATAGGTTGTTGCCGATGTTGGAGCGACTTGCACCTGCTGGCAATTGCTGCAATTCAATGCTGTTCCTTGCTCTTCCCAATAGTACCATGCCAAGCCCAATGGAGCCGTTAACCAAATACTATCACCCTCCTGCACATAAACGGTATCCTGCAGAGGGACATCAACAGGCTCCGCTAGCGCTACAGCAGTACAATGAGTGCTATCACACCCCAACTGGTTCTGAAACACCTTGCAGTACTGCCCCGCAGAACCCTCCACCTGCCCTGGAAAAACTTCCACTGAGTCCCCAGGACAAATCAGCACCGAACTTGAGCTGGCTACCGGGACCCATTCCAGTCGTTGGCAGACCGTACTGTCACAGCCATTTTGTTGGGCTAATTCAATACAGTACACCCCGGGATTGGTCTGAGGAACGCCTAAAATAGTGGCTACCTGCCCCGGACAAATTTGAAAAACCCCCAAGTCTACCTGAACTGCATCTAAAACCTTCACTAAAATAGAGGACGAATCTACACACCCATCCGGCAGCGTAACAGTTACCTGATAACTGGTAGTTACTTCCGGAGTTACCCACCACTGTGCAAGAGTACTAACCTGTCCACCTCCTGACCACTGATAGATTCCCCCAGGAGTAGCCTGCAAAAGAGTGGAATCCCCTTTACATACATTTTGGTCTCCCCCTTCAATACCCGGACCAGAAATAAACCGAAGCGTAAATGCATGTTCAATTATGCAATCTCCCGTGTTTTCTTGAAGTAAAAAAGTGAATGCATCTCCTTGCTGAACGTTCCCGCCCGGTTGAAATGTTGTTTCAGCACAGGCTGTGCAACTAAGATTACTTGGATTGATCCAAGCATAGGAGTGCCCATTCACCAAAGGCACCCCAAAGCTTACAGGCTGTACAGCACAACGCACTAACTCATAACTTGCCCGCGGATTACCGGAAATAGGGAAATACTTGGGTGCACAACTGCAGTTTTCTGCTGCGGGCAATACCAACAAAAGTTGGCAAAGGGCCTCCAAGGGTATAGCAAGGCTTCCACTTTGTGTATAACTACTGCCTCCAGGAATGGCCGATGTCATAGAAATACTCTGCGCCAGCACATCGTTGTTGTCTGGCAAACCATTGCCGTTAACATCCAGCCAAAGCTGCACAATTGCTTGTTGAGCGGCTATCATTCCAGGATTATCCACCGTGATGGAATAGCCAACCGCCCCCGAAGGATCTGTCCCCGTAAACACAAAGTCCACAATCTTCAAATCTGGATTGGCAGTTGGTATAGGCATCAAGGCCTCCCCTGTACTTAGATATACCCCGCAGGTCTGATTCGTTAATGGACAGAATCCACTTAACTGCTGCCGCGTCTGAACAACCACAAATTGGTCCAAGCAAGATGCCGCATCCTCGTATAATAACCGAAGGTTAAACTTAATCACCTCACCTGCTCCCAAACCAGCACTCAAGGGCCACTGTAGTACCCTTCCGATAAGTTGCGGTGCCAAACCCGGTGCATTTTGCCCAGGAACATAAGAGCCCATCACATAATCAACTCCATCTGGCAATAACAGGTAAATACTATCTCCCAAAGACGGAGTACCTTGTAAAAGTAATTGAACTGCAACGACCAATTCCTCCCCACATGAAACCGGGGAGCTGGAAAGCGGTGACAGACTTATATCTACCCCATATGCAGGTGTCAGCCCCTCCAGCCCAATAGGATCACCTGGTTTTCGAAGGGAGTTGGTAAAGGTCCCACAGGGTTGAATCCCCGACACCCCGTAAACAGGCTGTGCGTTGGCCACAACGCCACAAGCAGCAATGGTCTTAAACCGCAGACGGAAGGTATTAGCAGGAAAGGCTTCAAAACCTGGAAGTCCAGTGACTAAAGAAGGCAATAGTGCCCCCATTTCCCAAAAATATACGTTTCCTGTGGAAAGCTGAGGATCTAAAATTGAAGTCCAAGTACCACCCGGAGAGGGATATTGTACTTGGGCAGATCCCGCAAGTACCGACATTCCCTCCGGCAACTTAATGGAAGTCGTTAAGGCCATCGCATTTCCGTCATTGGCATTCGATACCTCCACCACAAAATAGTCAGAAGGTGCGCAGAGTGGAACCTCCATTGGCTGACTGATCACATTTAACTCCAAAACAGCCCCATTTAACCTCAAATCGAGCAAAATCGTATCTCTTCCACAACTATTTGTCAGTGGGTTACTGACGGACGAACAATCCCAGCCAAGTATTACCCTCAACTTTAGGGCATCACAGTTGGAGTTTACTCCTTTGAGTAAAAAGGGAATATTAGCCAAAAAACCAATCGTCCCCAATTGAAATAAATTGGATTGCATAGGTTGACTTACCCCGCCAGGCATCCGTTGTAAATCAAGTCCCGTCAAGGTCCCATTCAAGGGCTCTAAATACAACCAAGCGTTTGGAGCTTCCGCCGGACGCAGGTTTCTGATGTTAAAATTCAAGGCAAAATCACTTGCACTAAGGTTAATATTCGTTTGCGCCAACTCCAATTTCAACCTCGGCAACGCATCAATGTACCCCAAAGGATCTATCCGGTCCACTGTTTGCAGGGACGCTCCCGGAAAACCATCCGGATACTCAATATCATATGAAAAACGAGCTGTATCCGGCCCATAAAAGCTACAACTGGGTGCATACTGAAAATGAGTTGTCAATTCAAAACCTTCATCTATAGGTGTCTCAAAAATACCACTTTGTAAATCCAGTTTCATCTGTGTAGTATCCCGTGTCCATGGAGTTGGCTCATTTTGAATCCAATTGATCGCCTCTTGCAAAACAAGATTAGAGGTAATTAATTGGGGATCAATATTTAATGGCAAAGAATACTCCAATCGCTGAAAGGCTGCAATAGGCCTCAACTCGTAGGGAAACAGATTCCCTCTGGCCAACCGAATGGAGTATGAAAACGGCATTTGCTGAAAAGAAGTGGCGCAGGCACGGGTTGTATGACGTGGGTGCCCCCGTTCAACGTGGTAGCCCGAATACTGACTTAAAGGCCTGTGAAACCCAAAGAGCTCCGGCGTGGTCCAGGCGAATCCACCATCCCAAGGTATATTCCGAAAATTAACCAAAGCCGGAGGAGGAGAACCTGCAGCCGACGGACGGTAATTTTGTAAAAAAACATATTCATAGGTAAAAAAGAGGGAGTCCCCTATACTCAAGGGCAAGCCATCCGGGGCGCAACTCTGAACCTTTAACAAAAAACGCCTGTTCATCGTAACCAACCGATCTATCACTAAAGGAGGCTCGATGTTAACCGCCTGTACCTGAACATAATTTTGATGTAAATAATCAATCACTGGGGCCTCACAACTGTATTCTTCTCCATCCAAACGCTTGACCCGCAACCAGGCCCGTACCAGGCCGAGAGAGTCCTTATGTGTAAAAATCGTTCTGCCAGCAACTACATCAATCTCATCCCCATCCAATAGACCCGCATCCGACGCAATCGATTCAGTGAATACCCTCAAGGGAACATCGCCAAACGAATTGACCAGAATCCTTCCCTCTAACTCAAATCGAAGAGTATCACCCGGGATATAACGATCCAACCGAATCTGTGCCGAATCGGCCGGCAATGGCGCGTCCATAATTCGGTTGTCATCCGCGTCCAACCTGCCATAATTGGTTCGATACGTCCGGTAATCCAGGGATACCCCAATCAAAGGGGTAGTACAAGGTAATCCGCCGCCGCCGCTGCCACACTCGGGTTTGACAATGATGGGAAAATCATAACAGGAAGACAAGCCACAATCCACCACTTCCTCTGCCTCCTTGACAATCCGCCCTACCGAGTGTACTTCATATTTGCATGCAAACAGACAAGCTTGTGGGAAAACCGTGGTGCTTCCGCCTTCCTGCGGCAAATCAGTACTGAGCAGCGTACAGCCTAAACCGGGGCCGCAAACAAATTGAAGGCAAAACGGAAAGTCAACCGTGTCATTCGTAAATGGCAAAGGAAACGATAAGACAGGATCCTGCCCAGGATCTACCTGCATAAAAACCGGGGCCATGCCTCCAATCGTTGGAATACAGCTGGGATCCCACACCAATCCGGAGGGCAACTGCAATTTTACTTGATAGAAACCCGTGTCAGTCAGAAATCGAGGGCTCACCGCTACCCATTCCACTGGGTAACTTTGTCCTTCCTCCATGCACCCATTAAAATTTAACCGAAAAAAATGCTGAATAGCTAGGCTAGTACTATCTACCACAAAAGGAATAGAATCTGTAACCGTGGCAGTTTCTGGACAGGCCTTTCGATAAAACGTAAACACAAACGGAACCCCAATCCCTTTTTTGCACTCTGGAAAACAGGTAAAATATTGGTAACGCAGCAGGACCGTGTCTTTTGCCGGGACTTCTGGAAGGATTACGGCAGCTCTCGACAAATAGGTGGCCCCACAATCAGGCAGTTCCTGATTGGTAACCAACGAGACGGCAATCGGCAACCATCCCGCCCCGGCATTATACTCAAAAGAGGCTGGATCCATCCCTGAAAAGGAATCCCCCAAACCCGATCGAACATCCAGAAAGACGTTTTGTGCTGGCAACTCACCATCGTTAATGATCCTCAGTATATTAGTGGCTGGCAAGGAGGCACAAAAATCAACAGGAGGCTGGTAGACCCCCTCAAATCTTAACAAAGGATTCTGTGTGCTTGGTAAAATACCCACCAACAAATCTACACTGTCATACTGACACTGGTCAACTCCGCAGCCCCAACCAATCCGAATTATGGAGGGATTGTCGAAGGATGGAGTACCACAGTCCGTAATGATTACCCGTTCAATTAAAGTGAGTTCTTCATTAAATTGAAACAGCGTATCCCCGTTCCCAAATGCAGTAAAAAAGCTACCGGGAAGAACCGATCGATAAAGAACAGGCCCATTTACCTCCTGCACCGCACCCAATAACTGCGCATCATACCCTGGATAGTGCTGATCCGAAAAGGAGAGCGCCCGAATGGGACCCAACCGCGTATTTCGCACCTTGATCGTCCGCAAGAGCGTGTCACCTAACTCGCCTCCCGCAGCACTTTGATTGACAGACGCGATGACCACCAATCCAGTCTCCACCGCATAACTCAGGGAGGAAACCTGGTCCGTTCCGCTAGGGTAAGTAACCTGAACTTGATTGTTAAATAATTGCCCACTGTTAATCGCTCCTACTAAAGCACAATCTGCTGAAAGCAGCACCCGAACCGACACAATTGAGCCCGGATTGAAGGTAGCCAAACTAAACTCGGGCTGATTAAGGTTACTTAGGTTTTGCTCCACAAGTCCATTCACGGTCCCTGGAACATACGATATTCCTAATGGCAAGGTTAATACCAAATTTAAACCAGTAAGGGTCGAAGAGCCCGTATTAGAAAGTTGGATATGGAAGGTATCGGTGCCGCAAACCGTTAATTGGTCCGTATTTACGGTGGTAATCAATACATTTTGTGCCTTTAAAGCAAAAGCAAGAAAACAGAAGAGCAGGGATAGGTAGAAGCGCATTAGAATGGAAATTTCGTTTTGCAGGTGGAACCCTCAAAAGTAGCCAAATCCCTGCGCTTTCCTTTTTCGTTACCTGAGATTAGCACCGCTAACGGCAGAAAAAAAACAAAATGACAGTTTTTGACTTTCTTTAATAAGAGTGAACGATGGGGAGCTAGCTAATATACATACCAAAATCACACCAAAAAAATCGGGCGCCTCTAAGTAATAGAGTGCGCCCGAAATTATACCCTTACAAATAGGTGGCAATCAACCGGAAGAACGGCCGATACTATCCTTCTTTCTTATGTTTTTTAGCCCAATCAAACATCTCAGCAAGAACATGCTCGATGCTTTCTTTAGCCCGATAACCATGACTCTCATACGGCAACAATACCAGACGAGCGGTACCTCCATTTCCTTTAATCGCCTGAAATAAACGCTCTGACTGGATGGTGTACGTACCAGGATTATTATCGGCCTCTCCATGAATCAACAATAAAGGTTCATTGATCTTATGAGCGTGCGTAAAAGGCGACATGTTCATATACGTATCCTGCGCTTCCCAGAAAGACCTACGCTCACTTTGAAATCCAAAAGGAGTTAACGTTCGATTGTAAGCGCCTGAACGCGCAATCCCATAGGCATAGTCTTCCGAATGTGCCAACAAATTGGCTGTCATGAAGGCACCGTACGAGTGCCCACCCACTCCAACGCGCTTTCGATCAATAATACCCAAAGAGTCCAAATAATCGATAGCGGCACGACCACCAGCAGTAATCTGCTCTACAAATGTATTGTTCATGGTTTCCGGATCTCCCACTACTGGTACGGTTGCATCCATCAAAACGGCAAAACCCTGGGTAACAAAAAACAGCGGAGAGTCGCCCCTGTAGAAGGTAAAACGATTATCCGATCCTCGAACCTGACCAGCTGTGCTGGCATCCGAATATTCCAACGGATACGCCCAGATAAATAGAGGCAATTTTTGCCCCTCCTGGTAGTCGGCCGGTAAATAAAGGGTACCTGAAAGTGGAACCCCATCCTTGCGTTGATATTTCACCAACTGTTTTTTCACCCCTGTCATTTCAGGGGCCGGATCCACGAACATGGTCAATGCTTTTCGGGCTCCGGAGCTCAAATCATGCCAAAAATAATTAGGTGGTATAATTTTGGACTGAAAACGCGTAATGATTGACGTATGTCCTTTTCCAGAAAAAGCAATAAACTCTTCAAAAGTTCCAGCTGCGGATTTAAATATAGTTTGTTTCTCGCGGGTTTTGATGTTGATCTTATCCAAACGTGGGAAACTTCCTTCCGGAGAAGCCCCGGCGCTCTGAAAAAACATCCAGTCACCCTCTTGGGCAATCACATATTCTCCATGAGGTAGCCGCTCATAAACCGGATCTCCAGGATTGTTGTAATCATCGTTAATGCTCATGCTAAACAGCGTATCCCGTAACTCTGGTTGGCTAAACTGAAACTTCCAGGTATCCATCCAACGGCGATCCCGATCGTACTCGGAGAGAAAAGCAACATCCTTTTGTGCCGTCCATTCCATTCCGGAGTACCGGTGTTTGGTTTTGGTTAATGGAACCGGCTCCCCCTTGAAGGGTGCATCTAAAACCATTAATTGGTCTCTGTACGCCGCTTTTGCTTTCGGGTCACCCCCATCCAGCGCCTCCGCCCATAGTAGACGAGCACCGTGCAATGCCTGCCACTGCGCATCTCTTGGGCCGGTCACGACGCCTTGCCGAGGGATCTCATCGGTAATCCCCAGCTCAGATACTTGATACACTTTTTTGCCAGACTTATCCCACACTTCCGTGGCCCGGGCAAAGTTGGCATAAGTGACCCGATAGCTGAAAGGCCGCTTTAAATAAGTTACCAGTAGATACTGCTCGTCGGGAGACCAACTTGTGCTCATCAGCAAACAAGGAGTACCTAAGGGCTGGGTTTTTCCGCTGACGGAGTTGACTATTGCTAATTGAGAAGTGGCTAAATATTCAAATTGTGCTTCATCAGAGGTAGACTTTAATAAATCTTGAAAGGTCATTACCTGCGCCTTTTTTCCCGCTGTTTCCTCAATATTGGGCCCTGTTGGAACCGATGGGGCAGGAGGCAACGATCCACGTTGTGCGGGCAGCTGACGAACCAGCAAGCGCTCACTGTCATCCATCCAGGAAAAAGGACTTCCTAAAACATCGTTGATGTACAGGGTGCCCAGGCGATTTGCTTTCCCAGTCTTCGTACTAGCAACCCACAATTGGACGCCCTGATCAGTATCCAAGCCAAAAGCAATTTTTTGGCCATTCGGTGACCACTGGGGAATACCAGACAAACGGCTGTTTGCCGGAAGTTGGATTTTCACCTGTTTATTATCGGATAACCATTGCACTTGAACAGCCGTGTATTCAGTAATGCGTTGGCGGGCATTGAGTACAGCGTCAATACGCAAACCAGCCAACTTCAAATAAGAGCGGGCGAGCGTAGCAATACTAGGATTTGGGTTGTAATCCACCAAGAGCATGGCATCCTTTTCAGGGCTAACACTGACAAATGGGGTGGGGGCAGCTTCCACCATTTTTACGACCTCTACAGAGGGCTTTTTATAGCTGGATTGTGCGGTCGAAAACGACCAACCAAGTACCCCCACCAGCATAAGTACCATTTTAATTGTTTGATGCATACGTATTGAATAAGTTAGTATTTACGAAAAAAGTACTTAAAATAGGCACAGCTGCACAGCAGTCAGAATTAATCTGTCAAGGCAAGCTGAAGAAGGGCAAATATCGTATTATTTACGAGGTTTTATGGATACCCAGCGGAGAGGCCCCAAGTTCTACGGTAAGATGACATTTCTTTTTTCAAATTAATCTCACCTTTGTCCCCGAAATTTTAAAACCTTCAACATGAGCAACTCGTCCGCGCATGCGGAACCTAAAGCCCCTGAGCTACTTGACTGGATGCTTCTACTTGGGCTGAGCGCTACTTGGGGCGCTTCCTTTATTATGATTAAAAAAGCAGTCGGTATCTTTACCCCGATTCAGATGACTTCCTGGAGAATGGTGTTGGCCTTTTTGGTGTATATCCCGGTCGCAATTGCTTTTTGGTCTAAAATAGACTGGTCCAAATGGAAATACCTAATCGGAGTTGCCCTGTTTGGCTCGGCCATTCCCAATTTCTTTTTTTCAATTGCCCAACAACAGGTAACCAGCGGACTAGCGGGGGCCCTCAATTCCCTTACCCCTTTGTTCACCCTCTTAATCGGCGTGTCCTTTTTTGGAATGCACTGGAGCCGTAATAAACTAGTGGGTGTTGGTATTGGTTGGCTTGGAGCAGTTCTTTTAGTAGTATTCAGCAGTGGAGGCGACTTTTCCGGAAAAGCATTTTATGCCTTTTTGTGCGTGCTTGCGACTATTTGTTACGCCATCAATGCGAATATTGTCGGTACTAAGCTACGTGGAATTCATCCTGCCGCGATTGCGTCCTCCGCCTTTTTAATTACTGGACTTTTGTTTGTAGGTATTTTATTGGCCAATGATGGAATTAAGGCGGTTCAGCAACACTCAGACGGAATGGCGGGAATTGGGTACGTGTTTTACTTAGCAGCCATTGGGACCGTTGCGGGAAGTATTTTTTACTTCTGGCTAATGCAACGCACCAGCGCCTTATTTGCCACCTCGACTACCTACCTGTTACCGGTGTTTGCCCTTCTGATTGGTTTGTTGGACAAAGAGCAAATTACACTTCCTCAAATTTTGGGTACAGGAATTATCCTCACTGGAGTATATTTGGCCAGGAAATGAAAAAACAGCTAATTGTATTATCCGGGCTTTTTTTGTTAGCCCTAAGTGCTTTTACACCACTGTCCAACGCTCCTCAACCAAAGCGAGTTATTTTCTTAATTGGAGATGGAATGGGCTTGAGTCAGGTGACTGCATCCCTCTATTCCCAAAAAAATCGATCGGTCTTTGAGCGCTTCCCGATCACCGGTCTGATAACCACCCACTCCTCCTCTGATTTGGTTACCGACTCTGGTGCTGGAGGTACTGCATTGGCTTGCGGATGTAAAACGTACAACGGGGCAATCGGGCTAGATGCACATAAAAAGCGCTGTGTATCACTGCTCGAAATTGCAGATTCCCTCGGATTAGCAACGGGAATTGCCGTCAACTGCAGTGTTACCCACGCTACTCCCGCAGCTTTTGTAGCCCATGTAGCATCCAGAAAAGAAATGGAAGCCATTGCTACCTGGTATATAGACCACCCAGTTGACTACCTCGTCGGAGGTGGCCAACAGTACTTTCAAAACCGAGCCAGCCTACCCGAGCGCGATTTATTAGCAGAGCTGCGCGCAATGGACTATGTTATTCATTTGAATTCCCATGACTCTCTCCCTGGTTTTCCGGATCCGAACAGGCCTTTCCTTTGGTTAAATGCAAAAGACGATCCACCCGCTGCCACGGAGGGTAGAAATTACCTTCCGGAAATGGTGAGACGAGGATGTACTTATCTCCAGCATCGGGGTGCAGAAAAAGGATTTTTTCTGATGGTAGAAGGCTCTCAAATTGACTGGGCTGGCCATGGGAACGACGGACCTCGTCTACTGGCAGAAATGCTGGATTTTGAAAAAACCGTAGAAGCTGCCCTCCAATTTGCAGCAGAGGATGGCGAAACGCTCGTGGTGGTCACTGCTGACCATGAAACGGGTGGTCTGGGCATTTTACAAGGATCCACAATGGATTCCTTGGAGATGAAATTTGTTTCCAACGGTCATACCGCCTCCATGGTTCCTGTGTTTGCATTCGGGCCAGGAGCAGAACTGTTTTCAGGTGTATACGACAATACAAACCTTTATTCAAGAATAAAAAAAGCGATGGGATGGGAGTGACCATCTATATTGTAAATGGCCCCAATCTGAACTTACTGGGCAAACGCGAACCCTCCATCTATGGAGAACGCAGCTTTGAGGAATTTCTCGAAGAACTAAAACATCGTTTACCCAATGTGCAGCTGGTTTACTTTCAGAGCAACCACGAGGGAGCTTTAATTGATTTCCTACAGGCACATGGCTGGGAATCAGCAGGAATTATTTTAAATGCGGGTGGATTAAGCCACACCTCTATTGCCTTGGCGGATACAGTTGCCGCTATCGCAGCTCCTGTCATTGAAGTGCACATTAGCAACATTTTTGCCAGAGAGGCATTCCGACAGCACTCGCATTTGTCACGGGTTTCGAAAGGGGTAATTAGCGGTCTTGGTTTGGAAGGGTACTACCAAGCGGCTTCTTATTTGCAAACCCTGCTATTGTACCCTTCATAAAAATCCACTCTTTGCTAAAATCCTGTCGCTAGCAAGCGGATTCAAAGTAAAAAGGTCGAAAAAGCGGGGCTTTTTCGACCTTTTTACTTGATGAGTACTGTGCCTAATTTCCAGCCTCCTCTCCCTTCATTCGCTCTGCATTATCGGCAATGACCAAGGTTTCAATCAAGCCTTCAATATCGCCTTCTACAACCTTATCAAGGTTAAAGTTCTTATTGTCTCCTTCTAAACGGTGATCAGTTACCCGGTTTTGAGGCCAGTTGTAGGTCCTAATTTTTTCAGAACGGTCACCTGAACCCACCAAGCTTCTTCGTTGGGCTGCTTGTGCATTTTGAAATTGACTAGCTTGCGCCTCCCTGATTTGTTGCACCAAACGACCCATCGCAATTTCCCGGTTTTTATGTTGGGAACGGCTTTCAGTACTTTCTGCCACCGCACCAGTTGGAAGGTGGGTAAAACGAACACCAGATTCTGTCCGGTTTACGTGCTGTCCACCTGCACCACTTGCCCGGAACACATCGGTTCGGATATCCTCCTTTCGAATATCGATGTCTTCCATCTCATATTTAGGGATTACTGCGACTGTTGCCGCTGAGGTGTGCACCCGGCCTTTTGCCTCTGTTTCAGGTACACGCTGAACCCGGTGCGCCCCCGATTCAAATTTCAATTTACCGTATACATTTTCACCGGTTACCTCCAAAATAATTTTTGAGAAACCACCTACAGTGCCAGGGCTTTCATCCACCACTTCCACCTGCCAACCTTGGTTGGCAAAGTAACGCATATACATCCGATATAGGTCACCTGCAAAAAGAGCCGCCTCGTCTCCACCCGTTCCGGAACGAATTTCAAAAATTACATCTTTTTCATCATCGGGATCTTTTGGTGTTAGCAGCACTTTAAGCTCCTCCTCAATGATTACCTCTTGATCCTTCAAGGCTTCAATTTCTTCTTTAGCCATTTCACGCATTTCAGGATCGGTTTCAACCTCCAGCAAGGCTTTGGCACTTTTGAGGTTATTCACCACATTTTCATAGCGGTTAAAAGCCTCAATAATCGGTTGAAGAGATTTGTATTCTTTATTCACTTTGCGCATTTTATCCTGATCCCCCGCAATGGACGGATCGGATAGTTGCTCTTCCAGGTAAACGTATTTATCCCGAATGGCGCTTAATTTTTCTATCATATTGTTTGAAAAATACTAAAAAGGGCCGCAAAAGTACGTAAATTTTTTCAGCTGGCGCGTTAATAGCCCAATTAAGGAATGTAAGTTTTTGCAATTGACTGCTCTTTTACAAAACAACTCCCTTTTAATGATTGTTTCACGTTAAGGTGACTTTCCAAAGGGCTGCTTACTGAGCTCCCCCCCTCTTAAATTAAATCTAGGACCATAAATTCTCATCCAAGTACCTTATGCTCTGTCTTTTCTTTCTATTTTTCTTACAAAAACAACCTATGCAAATCGAATTATCCAATTTGCAGCCTGGAAAAGGGCAAATCATGGTGGCCGTTTTTAACAAGGCTCAAGGCTTTCTAAACCTGGAGGCCGCTGTTTTCAAACAAGGATACCCTGTCTCAAATAACCAGGGGATGACCCTCCAACTACCCCTCCATACTCCCGGCAATTACGCTATCTCTTGTTTCCAAGATATCAACAACAATGGCGTTCTTGACAAAAATTTCTTAGGCATCCCCACGGAGCCTTACGCGTTTTCACAGGGCGCTCGACCAAAGTTTAGAGCGCCTACTTGGGAAGAGGCCCAATTCTACTACAACGGACAAACCCTTCAGCTACGGCTGGAGAGTTGGTAGTCTGAAGAAAACGGTTGAATCTCGACATAGGAGCGGGACAGCCGTCGTTCCGCCCCCTGCATTGGTGGGCGTCAGTATATATAGGGGTGTCTGCAGCGTTGGCTGTAGCACCCCATCTTTTTATTGTTCCTTGGATTGCCGTTCATACATTTCAGCGTAATATCCTCCGGCTCGCATCAATTCCTCGTGCGTTCCTTCCTGAACCACTTTATGTTGATCCAACACGACAATTTTATCAAACTCGAGCATTCCATACACCCGATGTGTGATGATCAACGCCGTTTTATGCGCGAGTGCTGACTTCATATACCCCACAATTTTCCCCTCTGTGCTCGTATCTACTGCCGACAGACAGTCATCTAGCAATAAAATATCGGGCTGTTTGGCAAAAGCCCTAGCGATACTTACCCGCTGCTTTTGGCCTCCGGAGAGGGTGACTCCCCGCTCTCCAACAACTGTATCGTACTCCTCAGGCAAGCCCAAAATTTCTTGGTGAATAGCTGCTCCCTCGGCATATGCTGCCGCTAGTTCTTTGGTGACCCCTTCCTTGCCAAAGGCAATATTGGCATACACGGTATCGGAAAACAAGAATACATCCTGAGGAACATAACCGATGCGCCTGCGCAATTCAAACAAATCGTAGTGGCGAATATCCACCCCGTCTATTAAAATTGCACCCTCTGTCACATCGTACATGCGAACCAATAAATCAGCAATACTGGTTTTTCCACTCCCGGTTCTTCCGACAATAGCCAAGGTTTCTCCCGCTTTAACTGAAAAAGATACCTTATCCAAAGCTTTAATACCCGTATCAGGATAAATAAAGGTCACTTCCTTAAACGTAATCTCCCCGCGAAAGACCGTCTGTATAGGAACCTGAACCGATGGGGCGGGATTCACAATCGCCGGTTGCGTCTTCAAAAATTCATTAATACGCTTCTGAGAGGCCGCTGCTTGTTGGGTTAAAGATGCGATCCAACCAATTGCGGTGACCGGCCAAGTCAGCATCGAAATGTAAATCACAAATTCAGCTATATTTCCTGCCGTTAGCCTGCCTGCTACTACCTCCAAGCCACCTACATAAACTGTGATAATAACGCTTGCACCTACTAACAGGGTCATTAGGGGAAAGAAAAAAGCGTCCACCCGAATCAGGGAGAGGGATTTGGCACGGTATTGCTCACTTTGATCTGCAAACCACGAGCCCATGGCGGATTCCTGAGCGTAGCTTCTGACCACCCGAATTCCACTGTATACCTCCTGAGCAGAGCTGGTCAACACTGCGAGCTGCTGCTGTATTTTTTCACTTCTACGGTTAATTAAGGTACTGACCCAATAAATCGAAATACTCAAAAAAGGGAGCGGCAACAACGACCAAAAAGTGAGCGTCGGACTCACCCGTACCATAGAGCCAATGGTAAGCGTAAATAAAAAGATCAAATCAAGTCCATAAAGGATCGTCGGACCTAAGAACATCCGCACTTTTGATACATCCTCCGAAATCCTGGACATTAAATCACCCGTGCGATTGCGCTTGTAAAATCCTTGATCCAAGCGTTCATAATGCGCAAATAAGGATTTACGCATGTCGTATTCAATCAGACGGCTTACGACAATAATCGTTTGCCGCATACTGAACATGAACAAACCCATTAACAAGGCCAAGGCAATCACCTTAACTCCAAACCAAGCTACCCTTGATCCAATCTCCCCAAACGCCTCCGGATGTGCCGAAAGCCCTCCGTTGGCTTGGTAGAATTGGGTAAAAGACACCACGGTATCCAAGGCCTCTCGAATCACTTTTGGTTGCCAAACACGGAACCAGTTGGCCAAACCAACAAAAACAACTCCTAATACCAATCGACCTCGGTACTTCCAAAAATAATCTTTTAAATATGCGTACAGCTCTTTCATTCGCACAAAGTAACAGCAAAATGGGTAGACTGTTTACTCTGCCAGGCAGACAACCGTAAAAAGCCAATCGTTTCAATCAATTATTAAAAAAAAACCGGTTGATCCTCCTCTTTCTAACAAACAGAGCTGGTAGTAGAAATCGTTTGCACGAAGGACACCGCGTCCCTGTCGAGTTAATTTATAGAAAAAACCAACGCTTTCAATCAATGCAAGGGCTTTTTTGGTCAACTTTGCCCCTTATTATTGAAACTTATGTCTGGCTGGCCTTTTTATTACCTTTTTTGGATTGGATTTGCGATCATTTTCTATGCCTATATTGGGTATGGATTACTTCTATGGTTGCTCCTGCACCTTAAACGATGGTTCATTGGCCGACCAACTCCACCAGGCTCTAGTGCGGAGTCTAAAGTCACCTTTATCGTTTGCGCCTACAACGAAGAAAAGTGGATCGCACAAAAAATAGAAAATTCCCTACAGCTTGAGTATCCTTCTGACTCCATTCGCTTCGTGGTTGTAACCGATGGCTCCGATGACCAGACGACCCAAATTGCACAAAACACCTTCGAAATCGTATCCAAACCAGTCTCCTTTTTCGTCTTACACGAACCTGCAAGAAAAGGAAAAATAGCAGCCTTTCACCGCGCAATGAACCATTTCGAGAAATGGGACAACCATTCAGATGCACAGCACATAATTGTAAGTACAGACGCAAATACGCTCCTGAACAAATCAGCCGTTCAACAGCTGATTAGACATTTTCAGAACCCAAAAGTGGGGGCAGTTGCCGGAGAAAAGCGGATAAAAATGGATCATGTGGATGCTGCAAGCGCGGCTGGAGAAGGTATCTACTGGCGCTATGAAAGCACGCTAAAAAAATGGGACGCCGAACTCTGGTCTGTGGTTGGAGCCGCTGGAGAATTGTTCGCCTTCCGCTCCGATCTCTATGAGCCGGTCCCGGAGGACACGATTGTAGAAGATTTTTATTTGACCACCAAAATCGCGATGAGAGGCTATCGTGTTGCTTATGAGCCCAATGCGTATGCCGTAGAATCTTCTTCTGCCTCTGTTGCGGAAGAACTCAAGCGGAAGGTACGCATTGCCGCTGGAGGTCTCCAGGCTGCCTGGCGATTACTTCCATTAATAAATGTATTCCAATATGGCACCTTAAGTTTTCAATACATCTCTCATCGGCTGCTACGCTGGACCATTGCTCCTCTCTTACTGCCGCTTTTATTAT
>CANHDG010000021.1 GCA_947459365.1 Saprospirales bacterium | reverse complement strand
TTTTGGACTTGGAAGTCAAGGGAAAGCTGGTAAGAGGAGTTGGAGGTGCAATCGCCGGTTGAAACGGAGAGGTTGTAGATTTCGCAGGGTTGGGGGTTGTTGATACAATTTGGGACTGGGAATTCGGTTGTTTTGCAGCAGTTTGGGTTGTCGTTGATACAGACATTAAGGACGTCGTTATTTCCGCCATTATAGGGGAAGTTAGGGATGGTAATTGGGAGTTGGTTGAGCTGGAAGGTTCCGATGAATTGGGCGTTATTGGCCCATAGGTCGAAGGATTGGTTGGAGGGGTTTTGGACTTGGAAGTTAAGGGAAAGCTGGTAAGAGGAGTTGGAGGTGCAATCGCCGGTTGATACTTCGAGGTTATAGATTTCGCAGGGTTGGGCAAACATCCCCGATTGAACGGCGAGGATAAGCAAGAGGTTAAAATAACGCATAATAATAGAAGGTGTTTAAAGTTTCCTGACTAGATACGGTTTGGATGTTGGTTGTAGGTTGAATTGTAAGAAAAAATATTGATGTGTAAAAAAATGTTTTAAGGTTCGTTAGTTCTTGTTTTCCAATAAAAATTGGAACGGGGTGATTAAACGTGCCTTCCAAGCCCGCTCACTGTGATCTGCTCCTTCCCACTTTTGGGTAATCCAGTTTTGAGGATTATAACCTTTATTTCGTAGAATTTCATCTGCTTGTACTTGAAAGGGTTCATACAAGGCGTCCAGAGTTTCGGTTCCGAAGTCAAAGTAGAATCTATGATTTTCGGGGGAGGGTAGATGATTTCTCAGATAATTAAGAAAGGCTGTAGGGATTGGATTATTAGTTACGGTAGATGTTCCTGGCCAGTGTGTTGATAGACATGCTGCTCCGCCGAATACATCGGGATACTCACAAACTGCGTACATGGAGATGAGCCCGCCCATACTTGACCCAGCTATTAGAGTATTTTGGGTTTTTTTGAGGGTTGAGTAGGTACTGTCGATAAAGGGTTTGAGTTCAGAGGTAAGAAAACGAAGGTAATTGTCAGATTGGATATACTTTGAAAAAAGGTAGGATTGAGGGTTTCGTTTTGCGATATTTAATAAAGAGTCTTGGAAGTGTTGGGGGAGTTGCTCGAAGGGTTTTTGAGGAAAGTACTCTGAGTGCCTTGCTGGTCCAGTATTCCAAACACCTACGACAATGCAATTTACTTCATAGCTGTTTTTTTGTAGTTTGGCCATGGTTTCATCTACGCCCCATTCTTGGTGATTCCAAGTTTGGGTAGAGTCAAAAAGCATTTGGCCATCGTGCATGTATAGGACAGTGTATTGATTTTCCGATGAGTAGTTGGGCGGTAGCCAGACATCAATTTGTCTTGGTTCAACGTATTGGGAAGGGAAGGAGGAGTAGCTTTGGACGGTGCCATAGGAGGTGTTTATGGTTTGACCTTCCATTGCTTTTGGGGAGATCAGGCATACGATGATTAGTAAAATTTGCGTTCTCATAGAGACATATGCTATAGGTGTTAAAAAACAGGTCAAAGTAAAGCAAAATCAATAAAAGAAGGATTATGATGGGCGTTGGCTTTGTATAATTGATCTTTAAAGTGCACTTTTGCCCTGTGAAAAAGACAATATTGTTGTTTTGGGTTGTTACTGCTTTTTTTTCTTGTGCTAAGCAGGGCACAATAACGGGGGGTGTAAGAGACACTCGTCCTCCGCAATTAGATAGTTTGAGGAGCTCTCCTAATTACGTTACGAAGTTTGCTAATCGGTACGTGCGGTTATCTTTTGACGAGTGGGTGGTATTGAAGGATATTGCCAAGGAGGTAGTCATTTCACCTCCTTTGACGCCAGTTCCCAAAATAGTTTTGGATAAGAAGTCGGTAGTAGTTGATTTTGAGGGTGTTTCTCTAAGACCAAACACAACGTACACCATTCATTTTGGTACTTCTGTTCGCGATTTACACGAGGGTAATCCGGCGCAGGATTTAAGGTATGTTTTTTCCACGGGATCGATAATTGATAGTTTGGAGGTAGAGGGGACTGTATTGGATGCTTTGACGGGCAAGCCGGTAGAGTTGGTGAGTGTGATGTTGAATGAGGTATTGGAGGATAGTATCATTTTACGAGAGAAGCCATATTACTTTGGTAAGACGGATAAGGCTGGAAAGTTTAGTATTAAAAATGTTCGAGAGGGTTCCTTTCGGTGCGTTGCTATTGAGGAAGGTCAGACGCCCAACTTAAAGTGGAATCCGGGTACCGAGAGGATTGGTTTTGTGGATAGTTTACTTGTTTTGAACGATACGTTTAAGCGAGCCGCGGCCACGATTCAAGTTTTTTCGAACCAAGGAGCTCTACGCGTCTTGGATCGATCGGCTACTTCCTATGGCATGGTTCGGTTATTGTGGTCGGATCTTGCACCTGAGTCGGAGGTGCGGCCAGTTAATGACACGCTAGGGGTTAAGTGGATGGTCGAGCGGAGGCGGGACACCGTTTGGGTATGGTATGATTTTCCGGTGGAGCGTACTGTTGTGCCGTGGTCGTTGGTAACGGGGGTGGGTGATACGACACGGTTACGAGCTTTCTCTCGGGCGGAGTTTATTGCGCGTCACCGGTTGGTTCATGGGGATCAGGTGGTTTCTGGGGGGCGATCTCGAGCGGTTGGAGGGGTTCCTGCAGTGAAACCGTCTACCAGTTTACCTGTCAGGCTTAGTACGCTTCCGTTTTCAGATCCGATTCGATGGCAGTACAACGTACCGATTGTTTCGGTTGATACGAGTCGGTGGAGGGTTTTGGTGAATGACACCCTTTTATTTCGGGATTTTACGGTTTGGAGGGATTCTTTGGCTCCAAGAATGATTATGGTTAAGGGCAATTGGGGGCCGGGTAGTAGGATTCAATGGCAATTATTACCTGGTGCATTGACGGATTATTACCAATCTGCTAATTTGGATACGATTCAATATGTTACACAATTTGCGACAGAGAAAGAGTTAGGGGTGCTTTCGTTTATAATGGAGGGGTTGCGGCCGGGACGTTCTTACGTATTGGAGTTATTAAACGGCAATGGGAGGCTAGAAGAGAGGGTTTTTAAAGCAGAGGAAGAGGTTAAGTCACTGGTATTCAAAGATTTGCTTCCTGCTGCTTATACGATACAGTTGATTGAGGATTGGAATGGAAATGGAAGATGGGATACAGGAAATTATTTTGAAAAGCGGCAGCCAGAGCCGATTTTCATAAAAAAGCTAGATTCTCTGAAGCCGAACTGGCAGCTTGAGGCGACGATTTCTACTAAGAAAGAGGAAAATAAAAAGAGAGGTGACTAGATTTTGAACCGCATTGCCACGGTTCTACCATTTTGCATAAAGCGACACTCGTCACTGAGTTGTTTCATTAAGAAGATACCTCTTCCGCCGCATTTATCTAGGCACTCATCTGTGGTGGGATCCGGTACTTTATTTGGATCAAAGCCCAATCCTTGGTCGGAGACTCGAACTTCCAGGGCATCTGCATGCCGTAACAGGGATACGGAAACTTTCTTTTTACAATCACAGCCATTTCCATGGATTATAGCGTTTGTAACGGCCTCTGTTAGGGTGATGAGGATATTTCCTTGTGTGTCTGGAGACAATTGATAGCGCTGGGCTAATTCGTCTACAAATGGCTGAACTCGGTCGACCTCGACGGGGCTGGATAAAAAAGAAAACTGTGTGTCCAAATTACTCATGCGGCAAGTTTGGAAAAGTGAAGTAATGATTATTGCATACGGGTGCTCATGGAAGCGGGAAACGGATTAATTACAAATGGAGTGGTGGGGAATAGTAAAGGAGCGCAAAATTAAGGGTATTTTAACATATCCCGCAAGGGGCTGTTTGAACTTTTGTGTTTTCCTGCTTGAATTAGTAGGAATCAGGGCGAAAAGACGAGTTATTTTTTAAAAAATATTGCTTAGCTTAGATTATTTTTAAAAAGTTCCCAGGATTTATCGGCAATTTGAATAGTTGCATGTTCAATGTAGTGGCTACCGGCGGCAGGGTCGAGGAGTTGTTCGAAGCCACTTTCCATTTTTAATAAGTGTTGAATATTTCGAGCGATACGCCGTGCAAATTGGGGGGGATAGTTAGACAGGTGTTCTCTGTCCTCGTCATAAGGCCTTACGACTAATTGGTTAGCTCCTCCCAGGATAGCGGACATGGCCATCGTTGTGGCCTTAATCATATTGGTGTAGAGCGCCTCAGTGTAGGCGTCTTTCTGGAAGGTACAAGAAATGGTTGGTATGAGGATGGTAGCGTTCCATGCATTGAGCCAGTTCATCCAGGCGAGTTTAAATGCTCTGAGTTTAGCGATTTCGATGAGGTAGAAGGTTCCGATGCTTATGTGGCAATGGATTGCGTGTGCGATACTAGTTGAACTTAGTCCTGATTGGGTTAGGTGCAAAACATATTGGTTGGCATTTTTCAGTAGTTGAGCTACTGCTTCCTCTGGGTTTTGCTTGTCGGTACTGATTTCAATAATTTGGAATCCTGGAAATTGAATTTGCGCTAATTCGACTAGGTCATGTAGGTATCTCCAGTCTTGAAATTTGGCTTGGTTGAGGGGGTCATAACCTAGTGATCCTTTTAGTTGTTGAGTATTCAGATCTTGACGGGAGCATAAATTGGAAAGGATGGCCAAGATGGCACCTGGATTTGCCCATACGCCGGGTCCGCGGAAGTGTAGGCCAACGTAATCAAGATAGACCCCATTAAGGAGTTGTTCTAAGAACGGCTCATCAGGAGTAGTGGGGAGGAAAAAATGAAGTCCTTCTGTTCCGAATTGCAGGGCCTCTAGAGCTTGTAGGTTGGCAACTTGAGGATTTTTTACGACAATTTGTTCGCCTATTTCCCAGCCTGAGGTTGGTGGGAGGGGAGGGCGTTCGGCTACGGAGGCGGTTGGGGAGAACGACAGCTCTTGGTTGTAATTCCAATTTAGGCTATCAGGGCTTTGGCCCTTCAGGTCTTTTTGGATTTGAGTCAACCACTCTTGTTTGGTGACGAACGGGAATGTATTTTGTGGGTTCATGGTCACTAGTAGTTGAGTAGTTTATTCAACTGTGTTTTAAGTTGTTCAATTGGGAAGAAATTTTGTTCGAGTGGAATAGCGAAGGGGACTGGGGTGTCCAGACTAGCTGCTCTCAGGACGGGGGCGTCTAGGAGTTCGAAGAGGTGTTCACTGATCCAAGCAGCGATTTCTCCTCCTATACCGCCGAAGAGTGTGTCTTCGTGCAGGATCAGCACTTTATTGGTTCGTTTAACGGAGGCTGTGATTGACACATAGTCGAGGGGGACGAGAGAGCGGAGGTCGAGGATGTCAGCGCTTATACCGAGCTCATCTACGGCTTTCTCTGCCCATCTTACACCTAAGCCGTAGGTAAGGATGCTGAGTTGCGATCCTGTTCGCACCAGTCTAGCCTTTCCGATTTCGACTGTATAATAGCCCTCAGGGACTGGGCCGCTTTCGGAGCGGTAGAGTCCTTTATGTTCGAAGAACATGACGGGGTTTGGATCATTGAAGGCTGCGAGGAGTAGTCCTTTTGCGTCGTATGGGGTAGATGGGAATACAACCTTAAGGCCAGGTATATGGGTAAACCAGGCTTCATTTGATTGGGAGTGAAAGGGTCCAGCTCCGGTTCCGCCACCGGTTGGCATGCGCACGACTACATCTGCGCTTTGTCCCCATCTCCAATGGAGTTTAGCAAGGTTATTGACGATTTGATTGAATCCACAGGTTACGAAATCGGCGAATTGCATTTCAACCATTGCCTTCATGCCTTTTAGGGATAGTCCTAGGCTAATACCTACGATAGCACTTTCGCAGAGAGGGGTATTTCGCACACGTTCTTTGCCGAAGGAGTCTACGAAGCCTTGTGTTATTTTAAAAACGCCGCCATATTCGGCTATATCTTGGCCCATTAAGACAAGGTTGGGGTGCTTAATCATTGCCTCTTTTAGGCCTTCAGAGAGGGCATCGATAAATCGGAGCTCTCGCAATGGGCCAGATGGGTCAATAGGGTTGGGGTCATGGGGGGCGTAGACATCTTTTAGCTCTTCAGAGGTGTCTGGGATGGGTTCGGGCTCATTGAACATGATCTCTACTGCATCTGCAATTGCTTTTTTGTATTTTTTGTGGATGGAGTCGATATGGTGATCGTCCAGAATTCCTTCTTTTTTTAGCCAAGATTCGAAGTTGGAGATAGGGTCTCTGAGCGCCCATGCGTCCATCATATCTTTAGGCACGTATTTGGTGCCGCTTGCCTCTTCGTGTCCACGCATTCGGAACGTGACGCATTCCAAGAGGAAAGGTTCGGGGTTTTGTCGGAGTTCTGTTGCTATTTTTTGAATAGTTTGATAGACTTCCAGAATATTATTTCCGTCAATTTTTGCGGATCGCATACCATAACCTATAGCGCGATCAACCAGGTCTTGGCAAGCATACTGTTCGGATGGCAGGGTTGATAGGCCGTATCCATTATTTTCTATGACAAAAATGACGGGTAGTTTCCATACGGAAGCTACGTTGAGTGCTTCGTGAAATTCTCCTTGAGAGGTGGCGCCTTCTCCGGTAAAGGCAAGAGAGACCTTTCCTTCTTTTTTGAGTTTATGGGCCAGTGCGGTGCCTGCTGCGAGGGACAGCTGAGGGCCGAGGTGAGAGATCATTCCAACGATACCATGTTCCATAGCACCGAAGTGAAAAGAGCGGTCTCTGGCCTTTGTATACCCTCGGCGTTTACCTTGCCACTGACAGAAGAGCCGGTCTAGGGGCATATCTCTTGCAGTGAAGACTCCTAGGTTACGGTGCATCGTAAAAATGAGCTCATCGGGTTGTAGAGCGCAGGCTGCCCCAACAGCAATTGCTTCTTGACCGATACCGCTAAACCACTTTGATATTCTGCCTTGACGAAGGAGGTTTAGCATTTTCTCCTCGATTAGCCTAGGTTTTGCTAGTTGCTCGTAGAGATGGAGTAAGGTTTGATTATCAAATCCTTTGGAGGAATATTTCAATTTTGTCTTTGCTGTAATGTTGGTCATGAATCTATTTTCTAGTTAGAGCGGCTCAAAGGTACATCAGTGTAAACAAAGAAATAAAAGGGAAGGCAGGAAGATTGTTTGGAAACATGGGCAGGGGGGTCAATAAACTTATTGCCTATTTCGTTTTAATCGAATCCACTTTTCAAGTTCTACGGCATGGAATACGATTGCCGCTGTACCGATGCAAATGATTAATTCATTCAGGCTGAGGGGTTGCGTTTTAAAAATTGCATTGGCGGCGGGAAGGTAGATGACGATCAATTGCAGGAGGAAGGTGAGGAGTACTGCGCCAATGAGCATTGGGTTGGAGAATACGCCTTGTTTATAGAGGAATTCCCGGTCACTTCTTATGCTGAGCACGTGTCCAAGTTGTGCTAATGAAAGCACTGTGAATACCATTGTTTGCCAGTGTGAGGAGTGGTGTAAAGCCCATGCTTGCATTCCAAGAGTGACAGCGGCCATTAGGAGTCCCATCCAGGCAATGTGATAACCTACTCCTTCTGCAAATAGGCTTTCGTTCATTTTTCGAGGAGGACGTTTCATCACATCGCGTTCTGCTTTTTCGGAAGCTAAGGCCAGTCCTGGGAGGCCATCGGTAACAAGGTTTATCCAGAGAATGTGGATGGGTAGGAGCGGGATGGGTAATCCGAGTAGTGGTGCTAGGAAAATGGTCCAGATTTCGGCGCCATTACAAGTCATGATATACTTTACGAACTTACGAATATTAGCATAGATTCTTCGACCTTCTTTGACGGCTTTGACGATGGTGGCAAAATGGTCATCCAAGAGAATCATGTGCGCTGCTTCTTTGCTTACATCCGTTCCGGTTATTCCCATTGCTACACCGATATCCGCGGATTTAAGAGAAGGTGCATCGTTGACTCCGTCCCCGGTCATTGCAACGAAGTGTTGTCGATTTTGCAGTGCTTTAACAATCCGGAGTTTTTGTTCGGGGGATACGCGTGCGTACACACTAATAGACTCCACTTTTTGGGCTAGCTGTTGATCGGAAAGTTGGGCGAGTTCAGCTCCGGTTACGACCAACTCATCTTTGTCTAGGATACCAATTTGACGAGCGATTGCTGCTGCCGTGGCGGGATGGTCTCCAGTGATCATTACCGGTTTTATGCCTGCAGTTCGACAGTCATGAATTGCTGCGGCGACTTCAGCCCTAGGAGGGTCAATCATGCCGACAAGGCCTGCCAAGGAAAGGTTTTGTTCTACGGAATCAAAAGTAAATGGCTGTGGCAGCTGATCCGTGACTTTGTATGCGAACGCGAGTACGCGGAGTCCCTGGGAGGCCCACTGATTCGCCATTTCGAGGAGTGCGGTTTTGTTTTCTGAGTTATTCAATCTTTCCGCTATCGATTCGGCGGCTCCTTTACAGACAATCCAGTATTGTTTTCCATCGAAGTGGACGGTCGTCATGCATTTGCGGTCTGAATCAAACGGCAGTTCAGCTACTCGTGGTAGTTGATTAGTTAATTGATCTGTATTTGTTTTTCCTAGTTGCTGATGGGAATAGGAGACCAGTGCGATTTCTGTAGGGTCTCCGACCGGCTGTTGGTTATGATCGAAGTGGACATCATGGTTAAGGGCTAGGGTGGTGAGCAGTAGTGATTGCTGTGAGACGGGGTGGGTATTTGTTGTCCATTCATGGGTATCAACGACCGTCATTTGGTTGACGGTGAGTGTTCCGGTTTTATCGGAGCATATATAAGTAACGGAACCGAGCGTTTCGACAGCTGGTAGTTTTCGGATTAATGCATTTTTTCGGACTAGCCGTTTAGCGCCAAGCGCCAGGGCGACGGTAATGAGGGCCGGTAGTGCTTCTGGGATGGCAGCGACGGCCAAGCTAATGGAGAGGAGGAGCATGTCCATTGGGTTTTCGCCACGGAGTAACCCCACCCCGAATAATAGGACACAAATTAGAAGGATAATCCAGGACAGTTTTTTCCCAAAATCTGTCATTCTTTGTTGCAACGGGGTGGCTCGTTCTTCTTGAAGGAGAAGCTGAGCAATTTTTCCCATTTCTGTATTCATTCCCGTATGCACAACAAGTCCTTGTGCCCGTCCATTTACCACAATGGTTCCTTTATAGGCCATATTAATGCGGTCTGCGAGGGCTAGTTCAGCGTCTGGGAGTGCATCAGCCACTTTATCTACTGGAGCGGATTCACCGGTTAGGGCGGATTCGTCAATTCGAAGGCTATGGGCTTCAACGATTCGGATATCAGCAGGTACGGCATTTCCAGCTTCTAGGACAACAATATCCCCTGGGACAAGTTGAGCGGCATTAAGTTTTAGGGGGTGATGGTCTCTAATTACGGTAGCTTGGAGCGCGGCCATTTTTTTTAAGGCTTCTAGCGCTTTTTCAGCGCGGTACTCCTGGATGAACCCGACGATTGCATTTAACAGCACGATTACCAAAATTATGGCAGCGTCGGCGAGTTCTCCGGCCATTCCAGAAATCAGTGCAGCGGCCATAAGTACCAAGATCATGACATCTTTAAATTGACCAAGGAATAGAAGCCAAGCTGGTTTTTTTTTCTGTTCGATTAGTTCATTAAACCCGTAGGAAGAGATTCGCTCTCTTGCTGTTTCAGAGGAGAGTCCCTGATGCGAGGAGTTGCATTTAGACAGGGCTTGGTGTGTATCGAGGGTGTGCCAGTGGGTATTCATAGTATCATGTGCGGTAAATGAAATTATTTTCTAGGTATTCCCAGACGGAGTCTGGAACTAAGTATCGTACAGAAAGACCGTTTTTAATGCATTGCCTTATGTAGGTAGCGGAGAGGTCTAACATTGGTGCATCACATAAGTGTACTCGAGGATGTTGAGCGAGCTCCCCTAAGTCGTAGTTGGGCCTTCGGTAGACATATATATCATAATTTTCCAGCAGGTATTGGTAGTTTTTCCATAGGTGGAGTGTTGCCAGATTATCACCTCCCATGATCAAGGAGAAAGAATAATGAGGATATTTCTCCTTTAGGTAGGCCAAAGTGTCGACTGTGTAGGAGGGTTTGGGCAGGTTAAATTCTATATTGGATGCTTCAACCTTAGGGTTATCCCCTATTCCGAGTCTAACCAAGTGTAGTCTATCAAAGTCATTTGCCAAGCCTTTTCTTGGTTTTAGAGGATTATGGGGGCTGACTACCATCCAAACCTTATCCAAGTCGGTTTGGGTTGCTAGGAAGTTAGCAATAATGAGGTGTCCTGTGTGAACGGGGTTAAAAGAGCCAAAAAAAAGACCTATTTTCATCTTGCAAAGATAAGCGGTTGGCTTGCTGGTGGAGGGGTGGCAAGCCGTTGATATTGTCATAATATGGACATTCTTGGGTTTTGTTCACTCATTGGGTTTGTAAACCTAGACAAAAATTATTTGTACAGACCGTTTCTTTATTCTCCGCTACCTTTGCGCATGGAATTATTCTGCCGTATTTTTTGTTTACGAACCGTGTTTTTTGATCGTTAAAGCCAACTAAGTTATGCAAGTAGCAACAGGCCTGTACAAGGAAATTTTAAAGATTGTGAAGAGTGATGAGGGGGTCAGTCGGGAGCGTGTTTTGGCGTTATTGGCATTGATGGAGCGCCTTTTGATTGAATCTACTAAGGAAGAGCAGTTAGTATTCAGTACACTGTTTGCCCGCTTGAGTTATGTTGGGCACAAGCGTCATTTTGACAAGGTTTCGTTAGAGTTGTTGCATTTATTTAGGAGGATGGCGACGCGTATGCGGCAGGGGCGGCCTTACAAGGAGGGTGTTGTTGAGTTGGGCGTGAAGGCTGTTTCAAGCTTAATTCAGCTATTGTATGAGGAGCCGATACCGGAGACATTAACGGTTTGTTTTTCGGAGGAAGATGCTTTTCTATTTAGGATAGAAGAGGAGGCAATAACCAAATCGGTTGTGCGGGTATTGGCATTACGTGATGAGCCAGCACATAATCGGTTGGTTGTTATTGAAGAGGATGCGCCAGCGGGTGAGAGAAGGGTTCTGTATGATTTACCTTCCAGGAATGAGAATTTTAGGCCTACGATAGAGGCACTGCGTCGGGTGTTTGGATTCCCCGTGATGCTTCATTTAATTGATGTAGAGATGGATGAGGATGGTTGTTATAGGCCGAGGGCATTTGTTGTGGAGCCGGACTATTTGGTGGATGTATCTGCGATTGCCGATTGTTTCAAGGATAGTGGTACAGATCCTATGAGCTACCTGCTTAAGAAATTTTTACCAACGGAGGTTACGCCTGCGATTCACGTTGGGAATGTGGCGAATTATTTTTTGGATCGGCTATTAAACGAACCAGATTCCCAGTTTTTAGCATTGTTTAAAGAAACCTTTTTAATGAGTCCGCTAGTGTACGCTCCTATGACTGATTTGGAGGTTCGGGAAGTGGCTCAAAAGGCGCAAGTACATTTTGTAACGTTGCAGCGGATGGCCAACGGTGGATTTATTAAGGAGGGGATTGATCCGGCGCATTGCGTATTGGAACCATCGTTTTACAGCCCCGAGTATGGTATTCAGGGTCGGCTTGATCTCTTTTATCATACGAAAGAGCGGTCTGTTATTGTGGAATTGAAGAGTGGAAAGGTGTGGCGGCCTAATACGTACGGTATATCGCGACCCCATTTTACTCAGACCCTCTTGTATGATTTATTGGTTCGTTCCGTTTTTGGGCGGGAGACAGATCCTGCGAAGTATATATTATATTCGGGGAACATTGATAGGCCACTGTGTTTTGCACCGACCGTTTTAGAAGAGCAGATGGAGGCGTTACAGGTCCGGAATCAGTTGGTGGCAATTGAGCGATTATTATGTAAGATAGTTCCTGGTCAGGAGAATGTTCCCTTGTTTGGTAAACTTCGGTCAGATCTTTACAAGGGGCAGGGTTTTATGGAGCGAGACGTCAAGCAGTTTGAAGATCGCTATTCTTCTCTTAGCAAAACACAGAGAAAGTATTTCCACTCGTTTATTGGGTTTATTGCTAGGGAGCAATGGTTGGCGAAAGTAGGGGAGCACAGTGAAGACTCTTCAGGAGGGCATGCTGCTTTATGGCGGAGTGCGTATGCTGAGAAAAGGGCTTCGTACTCTATTTTGAGTAATTTAAAAATAATAGAAAATTGTGCGGATCGTTTGGATCCATATTTACTATTTGAGCGAACGAGTGGAACGGAGATTTTATCCAACTTTCGGGTAGGGGATATTGCTATTTTGCATCCATTAGAAACGGGGGATGACCATTTAAATCACCATCAAGTAATTAAGTGTACGATAACCCAGCTTACTACCAGGCACGTTCGGGTGCAGTTGCGATATCGGCAATTTAACCTTGAGCCTTTTGCAGGGGAACTGTTATGGGTGTTAGAGCCAGATTTAATGGAGATTGGGTTTGCGGCTATGTACAGGAGTTTGTTTGAGCATCCGGATGTAGCTCCAATTTGCAAGCCATCATTGGGCATAATTAAGGTGGATCAGCGTCTTGGCTTGACGCTGGAGCAGCAGCAGTTGCTGGGTAAGATGTTGAATGCTCCGGGATATTTTTTACTTTGGGGGCCACCTGGGACGGGGAAGACGAGTGTGATGATTCGCGAATTTGCTCGTGGGGTATTAGATAATACAGAGGATAATTTGTTGTTATTGGCATTTACCAATAGGGCAGTGGATGAGATTTGTGAGGCTTTGGATGCTATTGGTGGATCAATTAGGGATCAGTATATTCGAATAGGCTCAAAGCACGCAACTTCTGTACATTTTTCTGAGCAGCTACTCCAACATAAGATTCGGGATGTAGATAAGAGGAGTGAGTTGGTAGCCATATTAGGTCGGCACCGCATTTTTGTGAGTACGGTTGCTTCTTTTTCTCAAAATATTGATTTGTTGAAGGTGAAGCGTTTCCAGCGTGTATTAGTAGATGAGGCTAGTCAGATACTGGAGCCTCAACTGATAGGGTTGCTCAAGCGATTTGATCAATATATTTTGGTGGGGGATCATCGTCAGCTACCGGCTGTTACAGCGCAGGGGGTTGATCTTGCCAAGGTGGAAGATCCGGATCTTAATGCAAGTGGGTTGTTTGATTTGAGGGCGTCGTATTTTGAACGGGTGTATCGACTTTGTGAAGGGGCCGGGTTGGATCAACACTTTGGGCGGTTGTCCGTGCAAGGACGGATGAATGCAGAAATAATGGCATTTCCTAATGAGTATTTTTATAATGGATTTTTAAGTGCGATGTACCCGGAGCCGTTGGCAGAGGGTATTCCTTCCGTTCGGTTTATTGCTACCAATGCTGGGTCGTTTTTACAGGCAAATCAAAAAACGGATCGGGCAGAAGCAGAAATGGCGGTTCAGCTGGTCAAAGAGTTTAAGGCGATATGGGCGGCAGCAGGTAGGGAATGGCATGCTCAGCGGACACTTGGAATAATTACTCCATGGCGTGCGCAGATAGCCCAGTTGAGGGAGTGCTTGGCAGAGGCTGGAATTGCTTCAGAGGAGGTAACAATCGATACAGTTGAGCGCTATCAAGGTGGTGCCAGGGACATAATTATTGTTTCTTCTTGTGTTCATTCGAAGCACCAGTTGCGTTCATTGGTCAACTTATCGGAGGATGGGATTGATCGAAAATTAAATGTCGCACTGACTCGAGCAAGGCAGTATCTCGTTGTATTAGGTAAGGAGGAGGTTTTGCGGGAAGATGAGCGGTATCGTCTTTTTATTGATCGGTACAAGTTTAGACAACAGTAGGGCAGGAGGGGCGCCAAAGGATAACTGTGCGGTCATCGCTACAGGAGATTAAGTGGTTGTTCATCCAAAGCAGCTGATTTACCGAATTGGAATGCCCTCCATCACGAGCGGTGTCGAGTACTTTGAGTAGTTCGAAGTTAGACAATGACCATATTTTGATCGTTTTATCTCTGCTTGCGGTAGCCATCCAGTTGGCATTAGCTGGTTGGATAATATGATTGATGGTGTACCAGTGGGCGGGTTGTCTAAATAAGGGCTGTTCGTCTTTATCTTGTACATTGAGCATGGCATCTCTACCACCGGATGCCAGTAAACGTTCTTGATTAAGCCAGGATACTGTGAAAACGGAGTTAGAATGTGCTGCAATTGTTTTTAATAATCTCAGGTCTGAGCGTTGGATAAGGTAGATGTTTCCATCGCTGCTACCCACTGCAAGGAGGTCTTGTTCGGCTAAATAGGCGATAGAACGAAGTGCTTTGTTGCTTAGTTGATAGCTTTCTTGGGCGGATTTGTTGGAAGGGTTCCACCGGGTCAGTATCCCATCTCCTCCGGCGCTGAACAGCTCATCTTGTATCCAGAGTAAGCAGTACACCCCTTTTTGATGGTGCTGAATATTTTTACTGAGGCTGGGAGTTGCTGGATTGATCCAGTGAATTCCACCGGTCATATTTCCTGCGATGATGAGTTGTTCTGGCCAGTCTTCGGGGGATGTGGTTAATGAAAAGAGCTGCGACTCCACATTCGCCACTAATTTTCCCAATTCGGGATTATCCAAGTTCCATTCAACTACCCACCCATCTCCGCCTGCTGATAAGAAGTGGTTAGGAGTATGGCTTTTTGCGAGGGCATAGATAGCGGCTCTATGGCCGGTACAGCTTTTGTAGCGGGCAAACATAGAACGTTTAACAGGTTAAATTCGAATTAGTTGACCACTAACAAGGGTGGAGTTGGTTGAGATTCGGTAGCTATAGCAACCTTTTTGAGGGAAAGTGGAATCTTCTATGAAGATGGTTGATGTTTCTGAGTTTGCCGGAATGAATTTTTGAAAGATTTGCTTACCTGTAATATCGAAGATTTCCAACAGCAGGTCTGTTGGATAATCTACTCCCATGGGGAATTGAATGTGAGAGGAGGAGGGGTTGGGATATGGCTTAAAGATTTGGGCGGAACTCCTTATGCCGTTATTTTGGAACAAAAGGGATATATTTTGTGTGGAGGTATTGGAGAAAACAGCTTCAGCGGTAAAGGACTTGTTGTTTAATTGAAGCAGGTCAGAGGTCCAGCTTGCCTGGTCGGTGGATAGCAGAACGGTAAAGAGGGTGTCATTGGCTTTATAATCCTTCACCATGCCTGGATTATCATGCAGCCAAAGTATTTTAAGTTGGTTGTTCTTAAGGGTAAAGGCGTCATTGGGCAGGCCTTTTACACCAACTATTTTCGCGTGGTTTAGTTTCGTTTCTAGTTGAAGTTGCCAAGCAGCGAGGGAGGTATTTTCAATTAGCTGGATGGGTAACTCAATTGTTTTTCCGGCTTCTAGCCAGTGATTTGGGGCTGTTAGTGTTAGTTCGGGCCTTTCTCGTTCCTCATTACCAGCATTGAACGAGGTTAGGTTTTCTACATCTCCTATTTTAACTCCTACCCAACTAAGTCCGGAAACGGCTGGTGTAATTCCGCTAACATTTTGGTACGTAATAAGGGCGGTATCTTTCATCTCGGCGAAGGAGGCTAAGATATCAGATGGATCGGTTACGGGTCGAATAAAACGCCATTTTGGAGCGCCTGAGAAGGTGTCGGTTACTCCTAGGATGGTTTTTCGAATATCGACGATATCTAGGGTGGTGACGGTTTTAGATCCATTTGCGTCCGCTGCTAATGCTTGGTAGAAGGAGGTGAACGGCTCTAGGCTTAGGATATGTCTGCTAATTAAAATTAGATCGTAGGCGGTTACTCCGTTGGTGATGTTGTCTTCGCGGGTTAACCTGATAGACAAATTTCCGGAAAGGTTTATAGGGAGATCATTTAAGTTAAGGGTAAAGCAAGAGTCCGTTTGATTTTTGAGTTGGTTGGTAGAAAAAGGTTGTCCGTTTGCCGTTCCAGAAAAATAGGCGTTGGTTCGGTAGCTGTTCAGTTTGGTATTTTGGGCTGTTCGCGCGCATCCCTTTACTTGAATATCAGTATCCTGGATACAGGGGCACTGATTACTGTTATCTTGTACTAGGACGTAGTTGGAGCATTGGTTAACTAATCCATTTCCGTCCCGGACCCACACTTCTACGATGTTAGTGCCTTGGTCACAGGTTGCGTATTGGATGGTGTCTTTTGTGGGAAATCCAGTTCCGGTTCCCGCTTTTCGGAGCCCATATTGGAGCTGTGCGACGGGGGTACAGTTGTCGGAGATATTGAGGATAAACTGCTGTGCATTGATGGTCATGGAGCAGTTATTGTCCAGGCTTTGTGTAATTCCATTTCGGCAGATCATATTAGGTGGGGCGCAGTCCTGAACGGTTACGATTTGTTGGCAGGTAGCTACCTGCCCGCAGCTATTGGCTGCTCTCCATGTTATTTTACTTTGTCCGAGGGGAAAATTATGCGAGAACGTATTTCCGGAAGCTTGTATGTCGGGCGAGCCATTGTTTCCGAAGTCAATGGTATGAAGAAAATTGAAAGATGGATTGCTACAAGAAGAACTTGCTGACATATTTGCAGCAATTGGGGCTGCGGAGCAGTTATTGAGAGGTAGACAAGTGGGGAGATCGTTACAATTGTTAAAAACGATGCTTTGGGCATTTACTATTGGAGGGGTAGTGGCTGTCAGAAGGACAGCTATTGCCAGGACATGCGCGCGCATAGAGATTGTGCTAATAGTTTATAAACGGAATGGGGATTATGAAGTCAACAAGAGATTCCGATTATACGAGATTGAACAAAGGTAGGGTCTTTTAGGATTCGGAGGGAGGTTGAGCTCTTACTTTTTTAATAGTAATACTGTTTTTGTAAAAAAGGGGAGGGAAGGATTTTAGGGCTCCTCCTAAGTAGTCCCAGTACAGTTGGCGTTTGATTCAGATTTCCAAATAATGCGATGTTCAGGTTACGATGGAGAGGAGGCTTGGAACTATTTGAAATGTTACTGGGGCCGTGCCCAGGAATTCGCCATCTGCTTCGAGCCAAAGGTGGGTAGAGGGATCTGTCGGAGCGATTTCGATGTTTTTTGTTTGGACTCCGGTCACTTTTGGATGGGAGAGCAATTTTCCATTATAAAATCGGGCGGTTTGTAGGATAACCTCCCATTTAGGCATTTTTCTGGCGAAGGTTAAAGCGAGTAGCCCGTCATTTGGGAGAGCGTGGGGGACTAGTTGCATACCACCTCCGGAATATTTACAGATGCCAATATTGATGGTATAGAAATAGTCTTGAACGGAATTGTTAGGTTCAAAACGGATAATGGCTTTTGATAGGGTATATTCAAAAAGGTATTTTGCGATGGCCAGGAGGTAAACCAGTTGGGAGTTTGACTTTCCATTTTCCTGAAGTTTTTTTGCTATAAATCCATCATACGCCAACCCTGCTACATTAATAAACCACCGAGAGGAGGGGCTGCCTTTTGGGTCCAAGTAATTCACTTTTCCGACATCTTGTCGAATGATAAAAGGGTTCAGGAGGTTTTTAATCCGGGAGATGGGTTCGTGTGGTATTTGGTATTGACGGGCCCAATCGTTCCCTGTTCCTACTGGGAATGGGGCATAGAGGATCTCTTGAGGAGGGATTTCTTGTTGGGACAGGATTCCATTGACGATTTCGTGGTGGGTGCCATCTCCGCCGAGTCCGAGCAGGTGGCGATGGCCTTTCAGGATGGCATTTTGTGCGATTTGAGTAGCGTGTCCTGGATATTGAGAGAACTGGATGGAGTAGGAGATGCCAGCTTCCTGCAGCTGGTGTTCAAGTTGCGGCCAGATTTGTTTTACTGAACCGTTCCCAGCTGCAGGATTAGCGATGATGAACCAGAACATGGTTAATTAGGAGAGGATAGTTGCTTTGGTGGCATCAAGGATTTCTCTGACTTGGGCGAGTTGGGCACCTTGGGCGTAGACCCTTAACACGGGTTCGGTTCCGGAGGGTCGAATCATCACCCAGTTGTCTCCACCAAGGCGGAATTTCCAGCCGTCGAGGTCTTCAACGCCATGAACGTTAAAAGTCCCGAAGGAGGAGTAAGCGCCTGATTTACAAGCAGCAATAATGGACTGTTTTTGAGCTTCTGTGACATGTAGGTCATCTCGGTCAACGGCGAAGCTTCCGACGATATCGTATACTTCTTGAACGAGGCCTTTAATTGTTTTTCCTGTTTTGGCCATAAATTCAAACACCAAGAGCCCCATCCATACGCCATCTCTTTCTGGAATATGGCCTTTGACTGCGAGGCCTCCTGATTCTTCTCCTCCAATGAGCACGTCTTCTTTCACCATAATTTCGGCTATGTATTTAAAGCCGATTTTGGTGATTTCGTAAGGCAGTTGGAAGTGTTCTGCCAATTTTTTCATTTTATCGGTCACGGAGAATGTGAAAATTACTTTTCCCTCCATGTTTTTATATTTCCGGAGGTAGAGTAGGAGGATGAGTAGCAAGTGGTGGCTATCTACAAAATTTCCATCTTCATCATACATTCCGATCCGGTCGGCATCGCCATCATTGGCAAGTCCTGCGGTTATTTTTGGGTTATTTTTGATGGTTTGGCTCAGGAGATGAAGGTTGCGGTGGATAGGTTCTGGGGCTTGGCCATGCATACCCGGGTTCCAGTCGCAGTGAAGAAACAGGCTTCTTGGCAGTAGTTTTTTTACTGCATTTTGTCCTGCGCCATACATGGCGTCGTATGCGATGCGACCGGCGCTTTGTTTTATTGCTTTTAGGTCGAATGCTTTTTTGGCATGGCGGAGGTAGATGGTTTCCAGGTCAACATCTACAAGGAGTTTTTTACTGACCAGTTCACCGAGGGAGGGCAAGTGTTGGAGGGAGCAAGAATCAGGGATTAGCGCTTCCACCTCTGCTATTTCGGATGGGATCATGGGTCCTCCGAAAGCGGCTTTTAATTTAAACCCGTTGTAGGAGGGGGGGTTATGGCTTGCGGTGATGACGATACCCAGATCGCTTTTTGTTTTTACGACCCCTAGTGAGACCATTGGGGTGGATACGAAGCTGGTAGCTACGTGGCATTTAATACCATATGCTCCGAGTACTCGAGCGGTTGTTTCGGTGAAGAGCAAGCCGCCAAATCGACAGTCGTAACCGATCACTACTTTTTTCATTTTATGTTTTTTCATAAAAAGAGCAGTAGCCTCTGCCACGCGCATGACATTTTCTACGGTGTATTCATCAGCGATGATTGCGCGCCAGCCATCTGTTCCGAACTTAATGGGTGCTGCCATAATTACAAATAGAGGTAAATTTTATGAAGAGAGGTAGCAAAAGTAAAACGAGTGGGTCGATACTGTATGCGTTTTGGCCAAATTCTGGTTGAAATTATGTCACTGGACTTAATAATAGAGCCATTGTGCTGCTTTGGGAAATTCTATGCCCCAGCGGGATTCATTATGTTCGCCTGCGGGGTCAATTTCCAGGTTAAATTGGACGGTACCGGGCTTATATCCTCGCTTTTCGATGGCCTCTTTAAATCGGGAGGCGCCTGGTGCCATGTCAGCGCTTTCTTTTCCTCCGGCGTATAGATAAATTTTGGTGGGGGATAAGTGGTGAAAGCGGAGCGGTTCACGATAAATGTGTTCAGAGATCCAAAGGGAAGGAGAGAATATCATAAACTTAGAATAAATCTGGGGGTAGAGTACTCCTGCATAGATGCTAATGAGTCCTCCCATACTGCTTCCTCCTATACCGGTGTGGGCTCTATCGGGCAATGTTCGGAAGTGTTGATCGATGTAAGGCTTTAGGGTTTCTGCCAGGAAATGCGCATAGTTTCGTCCAAGGCCTTCTCCCCATTTGGTTGTATTGTAGGGTAGAAATTCCTGAATTCGTTCTTTCCCTCCGTGATCGATTGCGACAACAATAAAGTCACCTTTGTTTTGTTGAGCTAGGCTGGCTAGTTGTTTGTCGACTCCCCATGTACCAAAGGGGGCATCTTGCTCGAACAGGTTTTGGCCATCCTGGAGATAGAGAACGGGATATCTTTGGCTCGTATTTTCGTAGTTCCAAGGCAGGAGAACGGCAATGCGCCGTTTTCTTCGAAGCTGTGGGATAGGAAACTCTTTGGCGACGATTCGTATATCGGGGTAAAATTGTGGATTGTAGGGTCCATCATGGGTTTTCCAAGCGGGTACAATGTCAAAGACTTTACCAGCAGTCCAATTTAGTTTTCTGTTCGCTGTAGGAAATCCATCTGCTCCCAATTCCTCTGCGTCCCATCCTCCTTTTACATATTTATATTCGAAGGTGTGTCCAGGATTATCGACGGGCAAAGAAAGTTGGTAGTGGCCCTCTCGGACCTGGGCCATTCGAAATCGATCGTCTTTTGTAGCCCAGTCATTGAAGCTACCTGTCAGGTAAACAGGACGCGAATCGTCTTTTGGTGTAAACAACTCCAGTGTAAGCATATCGAAGAGGCCGCAAAGGTAGTAACATTTGGTATGTGCAGGGTGGCTTACAGCAGTTGTCTGAACTGTGATTTTTTTGATTTTTTTGATTGCCTTGATTTTTTTGATTGATTTTATTTTTGTGATTTGATTGATTTGTATTTTTTATTAGTGAGGCGTTTGAAATTTAAACTGGTTTCGCCAAAATTGATGAGCAATCCAATTTCCAGATTATAGGCTTCCAAATAGTTAATTGCTTGTGCAAAGTGAACATCCTCTAATTTGGTTGTCGCTTTTAGCTCCACAGATAAAACTCCTTCCACCAAAAAATCTACTCTTCTTGTTCCTATTTGCTTTTCCCGGTAAAAAATAGGCATTTCAAATTCCCTGCTAAAAACTATTCCTGCCAAACCCATTTCTATGGCTAAGGCCCGCTGATAAATCACTTCCTGAAATCCATTTCCCAGCGTTTTATGAACGGTCATTGCACAGCCAATAACTTTAGAAGTCAATTCTGAATATTTATACTGCTCGTTAATCATAGTAATTTTTTAAAGTGTCTGAACTGTGATTTTTTTGATTGCCTTGATTTTGTTTTGTGTAACAATCATGAATAATCACAATAATCACAGTTGAGACGTCTATTTGAGGTAATGTTTCAAAAAGTGTGTCTGGATTAGGTCTTCAATGAGCAGTTAATTCAAAAGTACAATTCATTTTCTGGTTTGTCGAGGATCTCTTTTTCCACATTTTAATGCCCTTGTAATGCAAAAATCCTCCAAAATTTTTGCACTACAAAAGGGTGTTACAAATTGTGGGAAAAGACACCATTCAGTAATCTTTTTCCGTCCACATAAACCGTTTTTGTTCGTAATTGAGATTTGGTACTTTCCTTTCGTAGGCTAGTTTGGATAATGCCACTTTCCCAAGTAAAAACAGGACGGAAACTGGGTCAGGCATCACTCCTCTCATTTTTAGTGTTCTTTTAAAATCTCTGTTTAACCGTTCTATCCAATTCGTTGAGTAAATCATGGTCCTCGTTTTATAATGATAATTTAAGTACGTAAAATGGGCGTAGTAGCGCTCTTTATCTAGGTATACCTTCAGGGAAGGATACCTTTTTCTCCAGGTTTCTAGAAAATCCTCCCAACGCCCCCATCCCTGCTCTGGGCTATCGTCTTTATGGTCTGTTAAAAATACCTCCCTTAATGCCGCACCTACCGCTTTCTTATCACTGGGCTTAATTCTTCCCAAGACATTTCGTTCCAAGTGAACTACACATTTTTGAAAAGGGGTGCCAACAAAAGTCCCCGCGGCAGCTGTTTCTAATCCATTTAGCCCATCTGCTACCAGTAAGCCGATGTTTTCAACACCTCTATTTTTCAGGCCTCTAAATACTTCCTCCCAAGAACTTGCACTTTCAGTGGGAGAGTTCACTATGCCCAAAACTTCCCGGGTGCGGTCGCATTTGACACCCAATAGGGTGTAGTAAGCTTCTTTACTTACACAACCATCTCGTCGAGTACTCCAAAACAATGCATCCACATAAATGATTGGATAGTAATCATCTAACGGGCGTTCAAGCCAATTTAACACCTCCTCTCGTGCATAATCAAACATCCTGCTTACACTCGATTTAGAGTAATGCCTTCCATATAACTTTTCAAAAACACCGCCCACTTGCTGCGTGGTTAATCCTGCCCCATATAACTCAAACGCTATCTTCCGACTCTCTTCTTCCTGGTCCCTTAATAACGTTAATAATATAGGATGAAAATTGCCGTCTCGCGTCCGGGGGACCCGTAACTACAACATCTTTCCATTCCCGTACGCGCGTACATTCCTATATCCATTCCCTTTGTCTCCTTCGATCCTCTGTAGAAGCTCTCTACGCTCAGATTGCATCAACGCCTCAAACGTGATTTGAAGTAATTCGTTAAATCCATCTTCTCCGCTTGCAATAACTGAGAGAATTTCCGTAATTTATGCCTTGCTTAATTGCATCGGGTCTTCGTTTTTAGTTATGTTTTCCAACTACTAAGATGAAGACCTTTTTTTATTTCCTAGACACACTTTTTAGAACACTATCGTACTTGTTTTGTGCTTTGGAATGGATGCGATGGGGTTGGACGATTTTAATTATAGGTAGGTATTTAGGGAGAAAGTGGCGATTGGACGATTTTGAGGAGAGAGGCGAACGGATCGGGATGGTAAGCAGAAAGTGGAAACGCTCTTTATGAATAGATTGGTTTTAGGTTTATTTTAAGGCTTTTGATCAAAAAAAGTAGTAGATTGTGAATGATTTTGAGTTGAATGGAGACCTCTTTAAGAGTCCGTACGATTTTGAGTTGTGCTATCTTGCACTTTTGCAAAGTGTTTATGGTTTTTAGTGCTTTCGTATTGCTGGTTCCGTATCGTCAATTTTAATACAATATTACCACTTAGTTTAAATCGTGATCAACGAATTAATTTCCAATCGCCATTGGGTGTATATACTGTTGTGGAAAAAACTCTACAGGAGTGTCTCTCTCTTTTCTAGGATAAGAGATGCCATTTCTATTGTAATCTTTATGGGATTGGCCATCGATGGTCATGCGCAAGAGGGCATATTTTATGAGGTCCAAAATTATACGACCAAGGATGGATTGTCCCATAACCATGTTTATCAGACCTTTCAAGATAGCCGAGGATTGATTTGGTTGGTGACGGGAGAGGGAATAGATTTTTACGATGGACACCGCTTTGAATCTGTTATAGAATGGGAGCTAGGGGCGCTTACCTACCAGAATAAAATTTGTTTTGAGGATGCTGGCGGGTTACTTTGGATAAAAATTGTTCGAGAAGATGAGGTGCTTTTTAAATGGATTAATACCAGAACAAAACTAGTAGTCGAGGAGGTGCCAGAGCTATATCGTAAATGCAAAGGTGAGTATGTGGATATTGCAGCTGGTCCGAACCATTCGTTGTTGTT
>CANHDG010000020.1 GCA_947459365.1 Saprospirales bacterium | reverse complement strand
TGCAACCTATTCAGGTGAAAATGGCTGCGACTCTGTTGTGGTCCTTCATTTAAACCTAAACAGTGTTGATACTACAATCTTAGGTGCTCAAATTTGCGCTGGAGCCTCTTTTACTTATGATACACTGGCCCTGTCGGCTGCCGGGGTATATACCTTTATTTACCCAAATACGCTCGGCTGTGATTCGGTAGTAGTGCTCACATTGGGTGTACTGCCTGTGTTTGAGGACAGCCAGGAGGTTGTTCTTTGTCCGGGAGAAATTTACACCTATGGTTCGGATACCTTGTCCAACAGCGGTACTTACACTTATGTAGAGATGGCATCAAATGGTTGCGATTCCTTAGTTGTATTACAGCTTACTGTTCTATCCACCGATACTACCTTCTTAGAGGCAGTACTTTGTGCAGGAGAACAATATGTCTTGAATGGGGATACCCTTACCGCGAGTGGAACATATAGTTCGACGTTGACAGGTTCTGCGGGTTGTGATTCCACCTTAATTTTGACATTAACGGTTTTACCCACTTTGTCTGGAGAGTTGAGTGCAGCTATTTGTGAAGGAGAGACCTATTTGTTTGGGAATGATTCCTTGAGTGTTGGGGGAATCTACACAACCATTTTGATAGGCAGCAATGGCTGCGATTCAACGGTAACGCTACAGTTGACGGTATTGTCTGCCTCTGGCACTAGCGTCTCTGCGGCGATTTGTGAGGGTGATACTTTTGAATTTGAGGGGCAGTTCTTCCAGTCGGCTGGGACATATTCCTTCACATACCCTAATTCAGTCGGATGCGATTCTATCGTTCAGCTGGTATTAGAGGTTTTGCCGGTGCCGGTTTCTACTGATGTGATCAGCCTTTGTGCGGGTGAATCCTATATTTATGAGGGAGATACTTTGAGCACAGCTGGAAACTTTACGTACACTTTTACTGGTGGCAACGGCTGTGATTCCCTGCATCTGCTGGAGATCTCGGTACTTCCGGAAATTATAACATCGCTTTCTGTTTCTATTTGTGAGGGTGGCACCTATCTATTTGAGGGGGCTGTTTTGGATTCGAGTGGGCTTTATACAGTCGTGTTAGAGAGTGTCGCGGGTTGCGATAGTACGGTAGTTCTTCAGCTTACGACGGTAAATCAGTTTGAAACAGCTGTTTCTGCGCAGATTTGCGCAGGGGAGACCTATTTATTTAATGGGGTTTTGCTGCAAGACCCAGGAATATACCTGGATACATTGGTAGCACAGGGAGGATGCGACTCGCTCCTCACGTTGGAGTTAAAGGTGTTGCCTGTTTTAGTATCCAATATTACAGCCACGACCTGCTCGGATGTGCCCTTTATTTTTAATGGCCAAGAAATAGATCAATCGGGATCTTATACAGCGGTGCTGCAGGGTACAAATGGTTGTGATTCGATTGTGGTATTAGAGTTGATTGTCCTACCAATAAATAGCTTAAGTGTGTCGGGTGTAATTTGTCAGGGGGAAACGTACGAGTTGAATGGTAATTTATTTACTACCGCTGGCAATTACACCCTTGTTTCTGTTGGAGCAAATGGATGTACAGAAATTGTAGAATTGACCTTGGAGGTATTACCTGATTTGGAGGAGGAAATTTCGGTTTCTATCTGTGCAGGAACTAGCTATTTGTTTGGAAATCAGCAGTTAAGTCAAGAGGGGACGTATGAGTTAATGTTAACAAGTACCACTGGTTGCGATTCGTTGGTTCGATTAAACCTGGTTGTTTTACCAGTGGCGAGTAGTTCGCTTCAGGTATCTACCTGTGCAGGAACCCCAGTGGAGTACAACAATCAGTTGTTGACTGCCGAGGGGGTGTATACATTTATTTTCACGTCGGCAAATGGTTGCGATTCGACGGTCACTTTGATTTTGACCTATTTTCAGCAGAACCCACCTCAGACGATTGAGTTACCGATCTGCGCAGGATCCTCCGTCATTATTGGCGGCCAGGAAATCACCTCACCAGGAGTTTATGAATTCAGCTTCGAGGACGTAAATGGCTGTGATTCTTTGATAGAGTACCTTGTTACTGTCATTGAAGTGGATGCAACAATTGCACAGCAAGGCAATACCTTGTTTGCAATTGAGCAGCCAGGTCAATCTTATCAATGGAGGGATTGTAATGGGGTTGTGATCCCGGGAGCGACCTCTGCAAGTTTTACTCCAGCCGTGAGTGGTTCTTATGCGGTTCAGATTACTACCTCTTTAGGCTGTATTGCTGTGTCTCAATGTATTGATGTGGTGGTGGTGTCCACCAAAGAGGGGGAGGCAGCAGAGGTAGTGTTTTCTGTGTATCCTAATCCCACGATAGGCTCCGTTGTAATAAGCTGTGCCGGTTGCGCAGGTGAAAACTGGATATTGCAGCTACGAGACTTGAGTGGAAGGCTTTTAGTGGAGCGCTTCTTGCCAGAGTCTTGGAGTGGAGAGGTTTTGAATCTAGAAGGATTTGAATCTGGATATTATTTAATACAGTTGTTGAATGGGGAGAAGGTTGTAAATAAGCCGTTGATTTTCATGGGTAATTAGTTAAGTAACGCATGATGCAGTTTGGGGTCGTCCAACAGTTGGGCGGCCCCTTTTTTTTATTTAGGAGCGTTTTTAACGAATGGAAAGTTGGCCAATAGCATTTTAAGGCCCCACCTTTGCTTTTGGTTTCGAATATAAACCCCGAAAGCGATTTGGATGATCTCAAAAAGCGTGCGATGGGTTTTATATCGGTGAATCTACAGGTTCTGTAATTTGATTAATATGATTTCTTTTTCTTTCAAACGTCTTTTTGCCGTTCTAGGATTGACCCTTCTATTTGGATTGGGGGCCTATTTTGTTGCCTATGAATTTAACGACGGGAAAATGACGCGTTCTGTGTATGCCTTTATTGTGCTGGGTATGTCTTTTCCCAGCTTGATTATTGGAGGGGTTATGCGCCTTTTTCGTCCGGAGTTGCAGCGGTATTTTGGGATTACGGCTATTCTTTGTCTTTTGACCTCCTTGCTTTTATTTTCCTTATAAACGTTTTTTTAAAGTAGGTCTTCCAGCGTTAGGCGAATATTCAGGTATTCTTTTCCTCGGAGCAGACGTAAGCGGACCACTGTCCGCTTGTTGGATTGAAGCCTGCGATTAATGCCGCTCAGTGACCAAAGGTGCGCGGGCGTTCTTCCGATTCGAATTATTTGATCTCCTTTTTGGATTCCGGCCTTTTGGGCGGGGGAATTGGGAAGGACTTGTTGAACGTAATAGTTGGGTTGGTTACTTTTTCCAAACGAGGCAAAAACGGTAATGCCTGAGCGGTCGAATCGAAAATCGGTTCGGAATCGTTTGGCGGGTTTTAGATAAAGTTTTTCGTTGTAATAATCAAAAATCAGCGTGAATCGCCCGAGCAGTTCGTTTCCGGCAAGGCCATTTCGATGGTTGGTACTGCTCCAGTCTGCCACACTATCGAGGGTTTGGAAAGCTGTGATGATTTGGTACTGGGTGTAACCACCGAGTTGGAGACTGGGGGTCCTGCCCATAAATCCCTGTAAATCACCTCCGAGGCCGATACCAATCCCGGAGGGAATCGCGTTGGAGGGAGGTTGTAGCAACGGGTGTGTATCTGAAAATAGTAGTAAGGGAATGCCCGCGCCCGTGTCGAGGAGCAGTTTGACGGTCAGGGTATCTTGGTGGTTGAGTTCCAGCCGGGTATAGAGATAGGGTTTGTCTCGAAACAGTTCGATGGGCAGTTCTTGGTAACCTTTTAGTATTTTATCAGAAAAAAACTGGCGGTTGTAAAGAGTGATGGTTCTTTTATCGTAGTTGATTTTAAACAGATATCGGGAAAAGAGGTTGGCGGTCAGGATACCGTGGATAGGGATTCCGGTGAAGGATTCAAATTGAAAAAAATCCTCTTCTAGTACCAATACGTCTTCCTGCGGAGCACTTGCGAGGCCAGGAAAATCGAGGCGAATACCTCTGGCGAGGTGGGCTTGCAGAGGGCGTGTCAGGTCGGAGCCCATAACTTTGAAACTGCGTTCGAAGGGTAATCGAAGTAATTGTGCCACCTCTTTCTTGGTTAGAATCGTGTGGCCGGCTCCTGTATCTAGAATAAAGCTAAGGGGTAATTGCCCGTTTACCAGAAGGTGGAGTATGATAAAATTATTGCGGTATTCGAAGGGGATCTCTACACTTCTGGCTTGAGGATCAATGTACACCCCCCGTTGCGCGGGTAGCTTCTCTGTTGAAATAAGCCACCCAAGAAGAAATAAAGACAACCAAAACCTGTTTTTCACCTCCTAAAGTTACGCATCTTTGTTGAATGAAAGACATACGCCCACTTTATGAAACGTATGGTGCGGAGGAATATTACCGCTTGCACGGGGAGGGTTATGAAAATCCCCATGAGCCAATCATCCGGGCGTTGGTTCAGCGCAACCTCGCTCGATGGGATTGTTCCGGGGGGGTGCTGGATTTTTGTGCAGGAGGAGGGGAGGTGACCAGAGCTTTGCTGGAGCAAAAGGGAGTGCAGGTTCGAGGCTGCGATCCGTACACCTATGCACTCTACGAGCGACTTACGGGTTGTCCTTGCGATCGTTGGAGCTTCATGGAGGTGATCAAGGGGGCAGATCTCGGGCATTATTCTCTGATTATCAGTTCGTTTGCGTTGCATTTATGCCCAGAGAAAGAGTTATTCTCTTTGGTTTGGGCCTTGTTTATGGCTGCACCCGTGTTGGTGGTGATTACTCCGCACAAGCGGCCGGCGTTGGAGGAGCTCCCTGGAATTGAGTTGGTTTGGGAGGATTTTGAATTAACGGAGCGGGGGAAGAAGGTGCGGCTGAAGGTTTACCAGCGAATGGTTTGAGGGATATAAAACGGACTGGGGCCTTTCGAATCCGTTCGAGAGGCCCCAGTCTGGGTTGGTGAAAAGGATTTTATTACTTACCGTTGGTTCCGCCTACCCCTTTAAGGTATTCTTCCACCAGCCCTTTGTAGTACGGCTTGAGGGCGGGAGATACGGTTCTGAACTGTTCAGCTTCGGCCCGTCGTTTGCGGAGGTATTCTTCCATAGCTGGGGGCATTTTAGAGGATTGTTGCTGAGCACTTTGAGCTTCTCTTTTTTCGTCTTCTTCCTGTTGGCGCTCTGCCCGCTCTTCTTCCAGCAACCTGGTCATGATTTGTTGTTGGCGTTTCATGGTTTCATTGGTGAGCCGTTTATTGACCAGGTCTTTTTCCAGTTCATCCATATTTTGCATGATTTCGTCCAGTGCTTTGCTTCCTTTGCCTTGGCCTTGTTTTTCCTTTTGGAGTTCGCGCAGGGCATTTCGGAGGGCGGCTTGTTTAGCGGCCATTTGAGCAAATTCTTTGCTAGGGACTTTGCCTTTTTTCATTCTGCCCAGCATTTCCTCCATGGATTCGCCCATTTCGCCTTGGCCTTTAGAGATTTTGTCTCCAGGTTTTTTGCCTTTACCTTCTCCGCTTTTTCCGGGTTTTTGGCAGGATTGGCTACCGGGCATTCCGCTGGCCATTTGTTCCTGCATATTTTGCATGGATTCGGAGAGGAGCAGTGCCAGGTCGTTCAGGTTTTTCATGGCGGTTTGTTGTTGGCCATTGGCGACGGCGGTGTTGCGTTCTTCTAATTCCGCAATAATTTTTTTGAAGGCCCCTTTGATTTCGGTCACTTTTTCGGTGATCATCCCTTCGATGGCGAATTGGCGTTTGGCCAGTGCCTGGAGGCTATCTTCGACCAGTCGGAAATCGTCTTTGATTTTAAACTGCTGTTGGGTCAGTTCAACGTAGCGGGCTGCTGCTGGGTTGACGCTGGTGATCTCCTTCATCGTCTGTTCTTGGTTAAAGGAGAGCCCCACCAGGTTTTCCAGGAGTTGACGGATGGTAGCCAGGTCTTCCTCCATTTGTTCCTGATCTCCGCTTTGCTGGTTGGACCGCATTTTATTGGCCATATTTTTCATTTTTTCGGCCGCTTTTTTCTGTTTTTTGCTGGCTTTTTTGTTGCCTTCTTTTTGATCGCCTTTTTCGTCTCCCTGTTTCATATCTTTTTCGGCGTCGTTCATATCCTTTTCGGCATCCTTCATTTCCTCCTTCATATCCTCGATTTTCTGTTTGCGCTCCAGTTCTTCATTTTTCTTTTGGAGGGCATCTTGTTCTTTTGCGATATCTTTCATCTCTTGGTTGAGTTCCTCCTGTTTTTTCTCGAGTTCCTCCTGGCTTTTCTCGCTATTTTCGGTTTCTTTTGCCAGTTGCTCCTGCTCTTTTGCCAATTCTTCCAGGCGGTTGATTTGTTCTTCCAGTTTTTGTTCTACCTCCAGCTGTTTGTACAGCTCTTCCAAACGTTCTAATTCTTTACTCACCTCTTCATTATTGAGCTGCATTTCTTCCATTTGTTGAAGGGCTTGATCTTTGTTCATTTCCTCCAAAATTTTCTGGATTTCTTCCAGCAGTTCCTTCATTTCATCATTCATCACCTCTTCGAACATTTTTTCCAGCTGTTCTTGTTTTTGGGTGATTTGTTCGTTTTGTTGTTGATCCATTTGTTTCTCCTGCTCACGCATTTCTTCGAAGCTTTTCTTTGCTTCTTCGATTTGCTGCTGCAGTTCTTGTTGGCGGTTCATGAGGCGCTCCAGTTCTTTTCTGCTTTGCCAGTCGAGTTCCTTTTTTTGGAGGACTTTATCGCGGAGTTTGCGGAGTTCTTCTTGCACTTTCATGCTTTCTTTAACCGCTTTTTCGAGGTTTTTCTTGACTTCCTCGCTGTTTGCGGCTTGTTCTTTCCGGTATTCCTGTAAGGTTGGAATGCGGTATTGCATTACTTGTGTGCGCGCACTTTTGGGTCCATTTACGGCATCATTGTCAAGAACTTCGAAGTAGTAGGAGATTTCATCTCCGGGATCGAGTGGCAATTCCTGAAGGGACCAGCTGTATTGGTACTCGGTTTGTTTGCCGGGTATTTTCTCTATTTTTACTGTATTGAGCGGTTGTTGTCCTCCTTTTTCTTTGTTAATTTGGTAGTTAAAGGTGAGGCTGCTTAGTCCATAGTCATCTGTTGCTGCCCCTGCGAAAAAGATTTGGGTGCGGTTGATGCTGTCTTTGAATTCTTCCACCAGGATTTGTGGTGCCAAGTCGGGAATGACTGTGATGGAGTAAATAACGGAATCAGCGTTGGGCAGGAAGCTATTGGAAACAAAAACCTTGTACAACTCGTCTTTCAGGGCTTTTCGTCCAATTGCGAATAAATTGTCATCAAATCGGTTCGCGCTGACGATTGGGTCGGCTCCAAATTGCAGAGCCAGTTGTTCTGTACTTTGAGCGTTGAAGGTCCACTTGATTTGAGTGCCAAGAGGAAGGACAAGTTCACCTACGTTAGCCAGTTGTTCGTCAGCTCTTCCGGTGTACTCCGGGAAATCCAACTGTACCTCAAAAGAGGCCAGGCTGGGCTTTTGAAGGACTTCCAGGGTATACGGTTTACTTTCAACTCCACCTCCAAAAAGGGTGAATTCTTGATTCGATTGGAGGTTTGAAAAGCGATAGGAGAACCGGTCTGCCGATTCTTTTTGCAAGCGATATTGAACATTGCCCAGGTTAATGAATACCTCGCTGGGCAGTGAATTTCCTTCGATGGAGACCGTCAACAAGTAGTCCGCAAACTGAACTGCTTTGAGGGAGTCTTGAGGGACGACAAACCGGAAGGGGGCGGGTTTTTCGAAGGCTACTTGATTGTTCCAGAGCCTGCGGGAGCCCTCTTTTAGGATGGAGGGGGCACATTGCATTAGAAACAACAACAGGAGTAGTGGAGGAAGTGCCCAACGAAGGTGCCTGCGGTTGCTCGACAAGTCAATGGCAGCTTGAAACGGCACCAATCGAATCTCTTCGCTTTTTTGGTCAATGGAGGCGTTGATCAGCTCGGTGTAAAGGGCATTGTGGCTCTGTTCTTTGAGCTGAAGGATATTCAGCAGTTTATCTTTAACATTTCCAAAATGGGCCCCAATAATTTGAGCAGCTTGTTCGCGGCTGATGATTTTACCAAGTCTAAAATAATGCAGTAAAGGTTGTGCCACCCATATCCAGAGGGCAGCAGCGGAACCGGCTAGGTAACTCCAAAAGAGCACTGTTCGGACCTGAGTAGAAAAGTAAAAATAATATTCCAGCACATTGAGCACGATAAAGAGCCCCAGGATGGATCCAACGGTGTAAAGTGCTCCTCTCAGGAGGTGATTGATGTAGTACTTTCGTATAAAAGCATCCAGCTTTTCGATCAGCAGGGTATAATTATCTTTTTGCATAGCCTCGTGTTCCTTATTCTAGGTACAAAGATGCTATAAAACGGTAAAAAGCGGCGGATGTTTTTTTAAATGGGCAAAACCGACTCCTTTTTTGCTTGAATAGGAAGGGTTTTGGAGATTCTGAGAGGCTGTTCTTGATGAAATGGCTCCTTTTTTCGACCTTTGGGTTCAGGACTGCTGATAAACGAACTTTTTGTACCGAATTTTGTTTCTTGTTATCTATTTGAGTCTTGCAGTATGCTATCCTTCTTGTTGGTCTGAAATGGCTGCTGACACCTAATTTTTCAACTATTCAATAAAATTCATTTTTTCATGAAAAAAGCAATTTATGCTCTTTCCTTTTTGCTCTTGGGTACTTTCTCTGCTCAAGCGCAGTTAAAAACCCCACCCGCCAGTCCGGTTGCTAAACTGTCACAAGAAGTGGGTCTGACCAAAGTAGAAGTAGAATATTCTCGTCCAAGCGCTAAAGGCCGTAAAATTTTTGGAGATCTGGTTCGGATGGGCGAAATGTGGCGCACCGGTGCCAACGCCAGCACCAAGGTTACCTTCGGGGATGATGTAATGGTGGGTCCAGCTAATAGCAAATTGTCAAAAGGCACGTATGCACTCTATACTATTCCAAACAAAGACAAGTGGACGGTTATTTTCTACACCAACACGTCTTATTGGGGTACTCCGGATGACAACTACAAAGAAGAGGAAGTAGCGGCAAAATTCGATGTAGCCGTAGAAAATCTATCTGGAACAGTAGAATCCTTCACCATCGGTATTGATGATTTGCGCAATAATGGCGCTGAACTGGAGTTGAGCTGGGAAAAGACCAAAATCAATATCCCATTCTCTGTTGACACCGACGCGAAAGTAATGGCCGACATCAAAACCCAGTTAGAAGGCCCTTCCGCTAATACGTACTACGCAGCAGCACGGTACTACTTGGAAGAGAAAAAAGACCTTAATCTTGCATTAGACTGGGTAAACAAAGCCCTAGAAAAAGGTGGAGACAAGTTTTGGGTAATTCGCTCCAAGGCACTTATCTTAGGCGGTCTAGGTCGCTACCAGGAGGCGATTGCCGTAGCAGAGGCTAGTTCTGAACTGGCTAAAAAAGAAGGCAATAAAGACTATCCAGCCATGAACGCAAAGTCCATCGCAGAGTGGAAGGAAAAAATGAAGAAATAAACCTGCGCTGGCAGATCTCCTGCTAGAAGGTTTTTTTACCTAAAAGCTCCGGGCGTTCTCAAAGGAATTCCCGGAGTTTTCTTTTTTACTTCGTTTTCGTTGAATACAAAGAAAAATTGAATTAATTCGTGCAAATTTTACATATTTTCATCAAAAATCCAGTGTTGGGCCAGGTGAAAACCAGGCTAGCCGCCACTGTGGGAGCTGAAGAGGCACTTCGTATTTATCATTTTTTGTTGGAAAAAACAAGGGAAGTCAGCTTGTCCACGAACGCCCGGCGTTGGCTGTGGTACAGCGGTATCCCATCCACCAACGATGGCTGGGAGGAAGCCGATTTTGTGAAAAAACAACAGGTAGAGGGTGACCTAGGAGCACGAATGAGCGCAGCGTTGGGTGCCGCTTTTCAAGAGGGAGCCGAGAAAGCAATCCTGATTGGGAGTGACTGTCCTTCCCTGCGAGCGGAGTTGCTAGAGCAGGCCTTTTCCGCCTTAGACCAATCCGAGGTTGTTCTAGGGCCGACCTATGATGGTGGTTATTACTTAATTGGAATGCGGCGGTGGTTACCCCAGTTGTTTGATGGGATCGCATGGAGCACTGAAACGGTGTTGTCGGCCACCCTGCAACGGGTAGAAGCAATAGGGGTCACTTGTTCTTTGTTGGAGCAGTTGAGGGACATTGATGAGGAGGCCGATTGGCGCGCTTTTCTGGAAACCCAGGATCGATTTTCGGAGGAAGATTAGACCACCTGATCAAAATAATGTATTTTTGCGCCACGTCGGTTTAACAGAAAACACTGTGTTAGACGGGCGGGTTCCTAACTTATAAAATAAATACTTTTTTCGATTATGCAATTTCCGGATAACTGTAAGTACACCAAAGACCACGAGTGGATTCGCCTTGAAAATGGAAACACAGCAGTGGTGGGTATCACCGATTTTGCTCAGAGTGAGCTGGGTGACATCGTTTTTGTAGAAGTGGATACGGTAGGTGAGACCGTCAATGCACATTCGGTATTTGGTACGGTAGAAGCGGTAAAGATCACTTCTGATTTGTTTATGCCAGTTACGGGAAAAATTATCGAGTTCAACGCAGGTATCAGCGACAACGGAGGATCACCCGATTTGATCAATAAAGATGCTTACGGGGAAGGATGGATAATCAAAGTCGAATTGCAAAACCCAGCTGAGTTAGACGACCTTATGGATGCTGCTGCATACAAGGCGTTTACAGGAGCATAAATAACTAGGTGGAAATGACGACACTTGACAAAGCGACCGCCCAACTAGAACGCACTGGTTTTCTGGATCTAGAGGTGGATCCAACGCTTGATCTGGTGGCGGAAATCAATCGGTTAAAAAAGGAAAAGAATGCGGTAATCTTGGCTCATTATTACCAGGATTCCGAAATCCAGGATGTGGCGGACTATATCGGTGACTCTTTGGGTCTTTCCCAACAAGCCGCCGCGACCGATGCGGACATCATTGTTTTTGCAGGGGTGCACTTTATGGCAGAAACAGCCAAAATGCTAAGCCCTTCCAAGAAAGTATTGTTGCCGGATCTAAAAGCGGGCTGCTCGTTGGCCGACTCTTGTCCGCCATCTCTTTTTCGGGCGTTTAAAGAAAAGCACCCGGATCACCTGGTAGTAAGTTATATCAACTGTACCGCGGAGTTGAAGACTCTGACGGATATTTGTTGTACCTCTACCAACGCGGTGCAAATTATTGAAAGCATTCCGGCTGATCAGCCGATCATTTTTGCTCCAGACAAAAACTTAGGGGCCTATCTCGAAAAAAAGACGGGCCGTAAAATGCTTTTGTGGAATGGAGCGTGCATGGTGCACGAGATTTTTAGTCTCGAAAAAATTGTCAAATTACGGCAACGGCATCCTAATGCCAAGTTTATTGCCCACCCAGAATGTGAAGCGCCTATTCTGGAGATAGCCGATTATATTGGTTCTACCACAGGGCTGCTGAATTTTACGATCCGTGACAGCGCTACAGAGTTTATTGTGGCGACTGAGTCGGGAATCCTGCATCAAATGCAGCTTAAAAGTCCTCATAAGACCTTTATTCCCGCTCCTCCGGACAATCAATGTGCCTGCAACGACTGTCCGCACATGAAGCGGAATACCTTGGAAAAACTTTGGTTGTGTATGCAATATGAGCTGCCAGAAATCACCCTTCCAGATTGGGTGATTCGCGAGGGAGTAGCATCCATTAACCGCATGCTGGAAATTTCGAAGAAAGCCGGCCTTTAAATTTGTTAAAATATGGAAAATTTAATTCTTCTGGTATTCGTACTGGGCTATGCAGCTATTGCCCTGGAACACACAATTAAAATTAATAAAGCTGCAAGTGCGCTGGTGACGGGCGTGTTGTGTTGGACCATTTATATGGTGAATCAGCCCGATACTCATGCTGTTACTCATGCGCTGATGGAGCACGTAAGTGAAATTGCAGGAATATTGTTTTTTCTTCTGGGGGCAATGACTATTGTGGAGCTGATTGATGCACATGATGGTTTTCAGGTGCTGACCGAAAAGATAAAAACGCGAAATACAGTTCAATTACTCTGGATTATTGGGCTGGTTACCTTTTTCCTCTCCGCTTTATTAGACAATTTGACTACCACCATCGTAGTGGTGTCTTTGCTTCGTAAACTAATTGCCGACCGGGACACCCGGTTGTTTTTTGCGGGAATAACGGTAATTGCAGCGAATGCAGGAGGAGCTTGGTCTCCCTTGGGGGACGTGACGACCACTATGTTGTGGATTGGTGGGCAAATTACGGCCGCCAATATTGTTCAGCAATTGATTCTTCCAAGCTTGGTTTGCTTGGCGGCTCCCTTGCTTTTTTTATCGTTCCGATTAAAGGGCCAGCTTCCACCAGTGGAGCAAGCCGCCAAGTCCAATGTTGTGTTGTCTAAAGACCGCAACCTTGTATTCGCCTTGGGTCTTGGGACGTTGTTGTTCGTCCCAATCTTTAAGACGGTCACACATTTGCCGCCGTTTATGGGCATGTTGCTTGGTCTGGGCGTGATGTGGATCATCACGGAGATGATACACAGCGGAAAAGATGAGGAGGACAAGGATTTTTTATCCGTGGTCTATGCGCTTCGGAAGATTGACACACCGAGTATTTTGTTCTTTTTGGGTATTTTGGTCAGTGTGGCGGCGCTTCAAGTGACAGGTCAGTTAAACAGTTTGGCCACTTGGTTGACTACTACCATTGGCAATGATACCATTATTGTGACCAGCATTGGCTTGTTGTCAGCGATTGTGGACAATGTTCCGTTGGTAGCAGCAGCTCAGGGGATGTACAGCCTGGAGCAGTATCCGACGGATCATTATTTTTGGGAATTTCTGGCGTATGCAACTGGGACGGGGGGTAGTGCCTTGATCATTGGTTCAGCGGCTGGTGTTGCAGCGATGGGGCTAGAAAAAATTGATTTTTTCTGGTATTTAAAGCGAATCACCTTTTTGTCTTTGATTGGCTATTTTGCGGGAGTATTGGTATATGTGTTACAATATCAACTGACGCACTAAGGTGTTGTAGGGGCATAAAAAAAGGGGTGATCGCGCTGATCACCCCTTTTTTATGCCCCTCCTTATTGGATTTTCGAAAATTGAAAGGGTGCGTTGGGCCGCAGAAACAGCAGGCCGGTGGTGACCAAGGTGTCGCCGGCTTGAAGGCCCTCCAGAATTTCTACTTCACCGGCTTGTCGGACACCTGTTTTAACCGTGATAAAAGTGGCTTTTCCATCTTTAGCGACGACCACTTTTTTATCTTTTGCTTGAGGGATGATCGCCTCGGTGGGTACCATAATAGCGGTGGGTTTGGTATTTAGGGAAAGGTCCACATTGGCGAATCGGCCAGCGGTCAATTCCGGGCTTTTCTCTTTGACAAGGGCTCGGAAGAGTAGGTCGCGGGTGCTGGCATCTACACTTTGTTCGCTGGCGCTTATAACTGCTGAGTAGCGGCGCTGGCTACCATCTACGGAGAAGGAAATAGATTGTCCGGGTTTAACCAGGTTTGCATATTTTTCGGGGACGGTAAAATCCAGCCGCAGGTTGCGGTCATCGCGGATGGTGGCAATGGGAGAATTGGGGGTTAAGTAAGCGCCCGGGCTAATTTGGCGGAGGCCAATCACCCCTTCGTACGGAGCGCGTATTTCAGTCTGGCGGATTCGCACTTTTACAAGGTCCATTTCTGCCTGGATATTGGCGATTTGGAGATTAGCTAGGTCATATTCTTGTTGGCTGGTCCCTTTCACCTCGAGTAATCCTTTGAGTCGTTGGGCGGTGGTTCGGGCGATTTGGAGTTGAGCCTCCAATTTGCGCAGCTGGGTTTGTAAATCTTCGTCGTATAATTTTACCAAAAGGGTTCCGGCAGGCACGCGTTTTCCTTCGGGAAGGTTGATTGAGATTACCCGGCCGCTGGTTTCGGCCCGTAGATCAGTTTGCTCAGCGGGAAGTAAGGTCCCGGCTGCGGTGATTTCGCTCTGAAGGACACTGGGCTGCACCACTTTTCCCTCAATATTGCCTAGTGGAAGCGGTGCACGCTGAAAGTCTCCGCCTTCTTTTTTCTTGCAGGCTGCCAGAGAAAGAAGGGAGAGGGCAAGGATTGGGACGAACAGGGTATGATTCATAATCAGACAGAAAGAGCTCCAGTCTGGAGCAAAAGGTGATTCTAGAAGCCAGGCCCGCGGTAAATCCTCCCTAAAGGGTAGTGGCACAATGGATTTATTGCTAAAGCCGGCTCAAAGTTAGCTATTATATCCTGAACATCCGTTGGAACTTGTTAAGGCGGGAGCAAATATTCCTCGTTTCTGGGAGCTACATTTTTTTTAAAAAAACAAAACGGGTGGCAGCGTTTGAAGGCAGTCACCCGTTTTTCATCTAAATAAGATTTAAGCCATAATTTTTTAGAGCAAAAAAAGTACGATTTAGTTGGAAGAGTTTGTCAGAAGGTGCACCGCAATGGGTTGCACCTTTTTTTTTTGTGCCTATCGGTTGTTAGACCGCCATTCGTAGACCCACTTGGCTTGAATTTGTTCCAAATGGCCCTCGCTGCTGTCTTCCCGCTTTCCTTCAAAGTTAGGAATCTCAAGAATCCAGTTGAGCAGGTCAGTAAAGCGAATTCGGTAGATTTGTGATTCGCCGAACGCATCCCCAAACCGGTCATACAGTTTCATAGCGATGTCTTCGTGGTCTTCCCATTGGATGGGCATATTTTCAATATCTGAAAAAGGCATGTTGTCTAAATTTTAAAAAAGAGAAAAGGGGAGGTTTTTTTAATGTTCGTGTCCGATAATCCGAGACTGGTCTGGAATCGTTACCACAATTTCGGCCGCTTCATCGAGGAGCACACACTGGCAAGCCAAGCGGCTTTCCAGACGGGGATTGAAGGCGCGATCGATGAAATCTTCCTCCTTGTCGGAGAGCTCCTCGAGAAACGGATCCCCTTTTTCCACGTAAATATGGCAGGTGGAACAGGCGCAAACACCCCCGCAGTTGTGGTTTAAGTGCACATCCGCCTCTTCTGTAATTTCGAGGATGGATTGATCCAGAAAGTCGCCTTCGACCTCTTTTGTGGGGATGTTTTTATCTTCAAACTGAAAAATAATCTTTGCCATAGGACCGGGCGCCGATGCGCCTACGCGTAAGCGATGTTGTTAAAAGAGAAGGATTTGAATAAAAGAAACCCTGAAACACCAAATGCTATAAAAAGGTTTTCAAAAATGATAATTAATTCAAAATAGCCTCTATGTGAATAACTTTTTATCGAAGTATGTTGCAAAATTTGAAAAATACACCGATTTTGGGCACCTTAATTGTAATTAGACGAGAAAATGGAATCGGGAATAAACCCTATAATTGAGCCGGTTTCCCCTCCCGAGAAGGGAAGCTGGAAATTTCGCGACTTGAAAATATATGCTTCCACCGAGTGGTTGGCAGATAATAAGAAGAAGTACCGGCAGGTATTTGATCGCTTTGAAACCTCTTATGTGTATGCAGAGCTCTCTTTTCACAACAAATACTTTGATGTGGAAGATTGGGAAGTGAACGTAGAGTTGAGGTGTTATTCGGTCAAAAAAGTCAAAAAAGAGATTTGTGCCCTGCCTTTTCGCCGAAAAGTAAGCAAATTCGATCCAATCGGGTACATCCGGGAGGGCTGGGGAAACAAGCAAGAGGGTATTTTCTGGAAAAGGGGACAATATACCTGGGAAGCGTATATAGAGGGGGAAAAAGTGGCTTCTCGTTCCTTTTACATTGAGGATGCGAGCCGTCCGATTACGAAAACCGACAATCCGTACACCCAGATTTTGGCCCTTAAAATGTATGAGGGTCCTTATGACGATGTTCCGGAGTTTGAACGCCTTTACCTGCGAAAGTTTGCAGGTGAGGAAACCCGTTATGTGTATGCCGATATTTTATTGCACAACCAAATCCGGACCCGGCAGTGGCAATGTGAATTATTTATCAAGTTTTACAACGATGCCCGTGAATTAAAGGGGCAAGTTGTGCGCTTGCACAAGGTCGAAAAGGGAGAAGACATTATTCGGCTGACCGCAGGGTGGGGCAGCAATGTAAAAGGATCCTGGAGAACGGATCGGTATACTGCCGAAATCGTTTTTATGGACCAGCTGTTGGGTGTGATGCGATTTGAAGTGGGTGAAGATTGGGAAGAAGGTTTGAATCCGATCTGGCTACCCGATACCAGTCATTTGCACCTCGCTATCCCGGAGGAGGAGGAAGATACCAGTTTTGAAGAGGTCATGGAGAAGCTGGATGCCTTAATTGGGCTCCAATCCATCAAAGCCAAGGTGCGGGAGCATGCCCAGTACATTCAGTTTTTGCAATTGAGAAAATTGAAAGGTTTTGTAGAGAAAGACGGCATTAATGTTCATTCTGTTTTTGTGGGAAATCCGGGAACCGGGAAAACCACCGTCGCCAAAATGATGGGTAGGTTGTATAAAAAAATGGGCTTGCTCAGCAAGGGGCATGTGCACGAGGTAGACCGTTCCGATATTGTGGGGGAATACATTGGGCAGACAGCACCCAAGATGAAAGAGGCGATCGAGATGGCGCGCGGGGGGGTCTTGTTTATTGATGAGGCGTATGCTTTGAGTCGTTCGCCGGAAGACAACAAGGATTTTGGGCGAGAAGCCATTGAGATCCTGGTTCGGGAGATGTCGAATGGATTAGGAGATCTAGCCATTATTGTTGCTGGGTATCCCAAAGAGATGAAGACTTTTCTGGATTCGAATCCAGGCCTGCGGAGCCGGTTCAAGCTCACGTTCGAGTTTCAGGATTATTTGCCGCAAGAGCTCAGTCAAATTGCCGTTTATGCGGCGAAAGAGAAGGAGATTTTACTCGATGCATCGGTTCAAGCCGCATTGGATGAGATTATTTTGGAAGCTTACCGCCGTCGTGACCGCACCTTTGGTAATGCCCGTTTTGTATACGATTTGGTTGAAAAGGTGAAGATTCAGTTAGGTCTTCGCGTAATGAGCTTGCCAGAAGTGGTGGAAATGCCGGTGGAGACCTTGGTGAAAGTGACCCAGGAAGATGTTTCAAAAGTGCACTTGGAACAGCGCCGTCCATTACCGATGATACCGGTCGATGAGAAGCAGTTAACAGCTGCCCTTCACGAGCTGGACAGTTTGATCGGGATGCAGAACATCAAGAAAGATATTCGGGAGTTGGTGCACTTGGTACGCTATTACCGAGAATCGGGAAGAGATGTGTTGGGTAAGTTTTTCCTGCATACTGTCTTGATTGGCAATCCTGGGACAGGGAAAACGACCGTTGCCAGAATTTTAGCCAAGATCTACAAAGCCTTGGGTGTATTGGAGCGGGGGCATACGGTGGAGACCGATCGACAGGGTTTGGTAGCGGGTTTTGTAGGGCAGACGGCCAGTAAGACTGCCGAAAAAATTGAGGAAGCGCTTGGAGGGGTTTTGTTTATTGACGAAGCGTATGCATTAACGGCCACCAACCGGGCGGCGCAAGGCGATTTTGGAGATGAGGCCATTCAGACCCTTTTGAAACGGATGGAAGATCACCGCGGGGAGTTTTTTGTGTTTGTCGCAGGCTACCCCGAAAACATGGAAACCTTCCTGAAGGCCAATCCCGGATTGGCCAGTCGATTTGATAAGATGTTGCGTTTTGAGGATTATTCTCCGGAGGAACTTTTGGAGATTGCTTTATACATGTTCCGGCAGGAGGCCTACAGGGTAGCAGAAGATGCTCGGGAGTACTTGGGGCGTTATTTGGCCTTTTTGTACCAGCACCGCGACAAGTACTTTGGCAATGCCCGGGTAGTTCGACAGGTGGTTTTGGAGATCATAAAAAATCAGAATTTGCGTGTTTCTGCTGCTCAAGGAGAGGTGGATGCGCACGAAATTCAGCTCAACGATGTGGCTACCTTTACGTTTGAAAAAGACAAATTGGTGGTTTATCAGCGCCGAGGCATTGGTTTTTAGGGCAATTAAAGCAGCTGTTTTTGTTGTAGAAGCAGGCGGAGCTGATCAATGTGTTCTGGTGACTGGAAGCCAGACTTGAGGACCGGATTAGCTTGATTTTCCGCGTGGTAGAGCAAGAAAAACAGAGGAGTTTCCACCGCTCGCTGGAAAGCATCCCAAGGGAGTTGGGCTTCACCGACAGCAGTTTTGAAAAAAATGCTGTCTTGGCCGAACTGGTATTCGATTGGCTCCTTCAGTTCGGGTTGTTTACCATAAGCATTTTTGAAGGTGCGTGCCAAAAGGGAGCGCATGAGCACTAAGAAACCTATGGTAGGCGCCAAGAAAGCTACCAGCATTAGCCAGCGTCCGGAGAGCAGGGAGATCAGTGCTACCAGCAAGAGAGAGGCTCCAAGTGCCCACAGGATCCAGCGGCGTTTTCGGTACGTTTGGAAAACGAGGTGTCTGGAGACTGCGGCGTAGGCTGGCTCATCGAGGATAAACTGGACTTGAATAGGTGCCATGGTGCTTTTTGGGCAAAGGTACACGAAGCGATTGGGTAATGGGAGGCCTTTGCGGGATGGATTTTGGTTTTAGAGTAGACTTCGGTTTTCGCAGGCTTTTTTTCAATCTTTTTCAGCATTTTTTTGGACAATTGCCCTGTTTGGGCGTACCTTTGCGTTCGCTTTTGAAAAAGGAGGCATTTTGCTTTCTTTTTTATATTCATTATCAACGAGTTATTATCATATTAGCCAATAAGCAGGTATGCCAACTATTAATCAACTGGTACGCCAGAGTCGCGAAAAAGTAGAGTTGAAGAGCAAGAGCCGCGCATTAGACAGCTGTCCACAGCGTCGCGGTGTATGTACCCGTGTGTACACGACTACTCCAAAGAAGCCGAACTCTGCGCTTCGTAAAGTAGCCAAGGTGCGTTTGACCAATTCTATTGAGGTGATCGCGTACATTCCTGGTGAGGGTCACAATTTGCAGGAGCACTCCATCGTATTGGTACGTGGTGGTCGTGTAAAGGATCTTCCTGGAGTACGTTACACGATTGTTCGCGGTGCGCTGGATACAGCCGGTGTGAACAACCGTAAAAAGAGCCGTTCCAAGTACGGTTCTAAGCGTCCAAAGAAATAAGACGGGCAAATGGGATTAGCATCTACTTTGCTAATTCTGCTTGATCACGTTATCACATTTTTATTTTTGTATAATGCGTAAACACAAACCGAAACCTCGAGTATTGGCACCAGATCCGCGTTATAACGATACGATGATTACTCGTTTCGTGAATAACCTGATGTGGGAAGGCAAGAAGAGCGTTGCATTTGGTATCTTGTACGATGCATTGGATATCGTAAAGAGCCGCACCAACGAGGACGAGTTGCAAGTGTGGAAAAAAGCACTCAACAACGTTATGCCTCAAGTGGAAGTACGCAGCCGCCGTGTAGGTGGTTCCACCTTCCAAATCCCAACTGAACTTCCAGCAGGTCGCAAAATTGCGATTGGCATGAAGTGGATGATTAAGTATGCCCGTGCCCGTTCTGGCAAGGGGATGGCTGAAAAGCTTGCTGCTGAAATCATCGCTGCCTCTAAGGGCGAAGGAAGTGCAGTTAAGAAGCGGGAGGATACCCACAAAATGGCTGAAGCAAACCGTGCGTTTGCTAGCTACCGAGGCTAATCTCTACTTTTTATGTGGCCGTCGAAAAATGAAGTTGCTCACCACCCCGTGGTTAGGCAATTCTTTTTCGACGGTTTTCCTATTTTATCAACTCAATACTTAATTTCATATTACAATGTCAAAAGATCTCCGATTTACGCGGAACATCGGTATCGCAGCTCACATTGATGCTGGTAAAACCACCACCACCGAGCGTATCCTTTACTACACCGGTGTAAACCACAAACTGGGTGAAGTACACGAAGGCGCTGCTACCATGGACTGGATGGAGCAAGAGCAAGAACGTGGTATCACCATCACTTCTGCTGCAACGAAATGTCAGTGGAAAGTAGAAGATCAGGTGTACGACTTCAATATCATCGATACCCCAGGTCACGTGGATTTCACGGTGGAAGTAAACCGCTCTCTCCGTGTATTGGACGGATTGGTGTTCCTCTTCTCCGCCGTTGATGGCGTAGAACCTCAGTCTGAAACCAACTGGCGTCTGGCTGATAACTACCGTGTACCTCGTATCGGTTTTGTTAATAAAATGGACCGCTCCGGTGCGGACTTCTTCAATGTGGTGGCCGATATGAAGGCCAAGTTGGGCGCTAATGCAGTGCCTCTTCAAGTGCCAATCGGTGCTGAACACAACTTCCAAGGAGTAGTTGACCTCGTAACCAATGAGGCCATCATCTGGAATGAATCCGATCAGGGTATGACGTACAACGTTATTCCAATCCCGGACGATTTGAAAGAAACCGTGGACGAGTACCGCCAAAAATTGGTAGAAGAGGTAGCAGCATACGATGATAACCTTTTGGAGAAATTCTTCGATGATCCTAATAGCATCACTGTGGATGAAATGCGCAACGCAGTCCGTAAGGCCGTTATCGATATGAAGATGACCCCTGTGATGTGTGGTTCTGCCTTCAAAAACAAGGGTGTGCAGGCTTGCTTGGACGCTGTTTGCTACTTCCTTCCTTGCCCATTGGATATTGAAGCAGTAAAAGGTACCAACCCTGATACTGAAGAGGAAATCAGCCGTAAACCTTCTGTAAGCGAACCATTTACAGCACTTGCGTTCAAAATTGCAACCGACCCATTCGTAGGTCGCCTTTGCTTCATGCGCGTTTACTCCGGTAAGCTGGATGCAGGCTCCTACGTATTAAATACCCGTACTGGTGACAAAGAACGTATCAGCCGTTTGTACCAGATGCACGCCAACAAGCAAAATCCAATTGACTCTGTTGAAGCAGGTGATATCTGCGCAGCAGTTGGATTTAAAGATATCCGCACCGGTGACACCCTCTGCGAAGTGGGCAAACCAATCGTCCTCGAATCCATGGTGTTCCCTGAGCCAGTTATCGGTTTGGCGATCGAGCCAAAAACACAGAAGGACATGGACAAGCTGGGTATGGCCTTGAACAAGCTGGCAGAAGAAGATCCAACGTTCCGCGTTCGTTTCGATGAGGAAACCAACCAAACCGTTATCAGCGGTATGGGTGAGTTGCACTTGGAAATCATCGTAGACCGTCTTCGCCGCGAATTTAAGGTAGAATGCAACCAGGGTGCTCCACAGGTAAATTACAAAGAATCGTTGACCAAAACGGTTAATCACCGCGAGCGCTTGAAAAAGCAGTCTGGTGGTTCCGGTTTGTTCGCAGATATGGAATTCGAACTTGGACCTGCAGACGAGGATTTCCTCAACAGCGAGGACTTCAAGTCCGGCAAGAAAAAACTTCAGTTTGAGTGGGCCATCGTGGGTGGTGCGATCGACAAGAACTATATGAAGCCTATTTCGGATGGTTTTACACAGATGATGAGCAATGGTATCCTGGCTGGTTACAACATCGACTCTATGAAGGTGCGTGTAACAGACGGTGGTATGCACGCGGTGGACTCGAAGCCAATTGCCTTTGAATTGTGTGCGAAAGAAGGTTTCCGCGCTGCTGCTCCTACCTGTAAGCCCGTGTTGATGGAGCCAATCATGAAATTGGAAATCGTGACTCCAGAAGAGTACGTAGGTTCTGTAATCGGTGACTTGAACCGTCGCCGTGGTCTTCCAAAAGGCCAGGAAACGCGTATGGGTGGCGCTGTGGCAATCCAAGCAGAAGTTCCATTGGCAGAAATGTTCGGCTACGTGACCCAGTTGCGTACCCTGACTTCTGGCCGTGCTGCTTCTTCTATGGAGTTTTCACACTATTCTCCTGCACCAGACGGTATCGCAAAAGCGGTAATCGAGAAGGCAAAAGGTACGGGTAAAGCTTAACTTGTCGCATTGCTTAGTTACTATAGGAGAGCCCGCTTGCCGTTTGGTAGGCGGGCTTTTTTAATGTTGAATGCAGAGGATAAATGCCTGGGCACAAAGGAGAGCATCTCTTTTCGTGCTCTATCTCCTTGCAAGTAGGGTGCCGTATTTGCGCTTCTAGCCCTTTTATCAATGGATTCTTTTATTTTTTTGAGAAAACGATGGGAAAATTGGTGCTTTTTATTGCCGCAAGCCTGGATGGATATATCGCTCGTCCAGATGGAGCCATTGATTGGTTGGAGCAGCTTCCTAACCCTAACCAGATTGACCACGGTTACCACGCGTTCCTGGATGGGATCGGGGCACTAATAATGGGCCGAAAGACCTACGAGAAAATTCTTGGAATGGGGATCGATTGGCCGTATCCAGGACTGCCCTGCTTGGTAGTTAGCCAGAACCCTTCGTTTCCCGTTTCCAGTCCGGAGACGGTTGTGGTTTCTGAACAGGTGCCTGAAGCGGTACTTCAATGGAAAAAAACGATGGAGAAGGACCTTTGGTTGGTGGGCGGTGGACAGTTGGCGCAGTCCTTTTTTCGGGAAAAATTGGTTGATCAGTTGATTCTGACGTTGGTGCCCCTTACGTTGGGAGAGGGTATTCCACTTTTTCCGGCTCCTGGTTTGGAAGATTCCTGGGAGTTGAAGGAGGTAGTGCCGTTTGAGACCGGTTTAGTAAGCCTAACTTACTCCCGTCGAGCACCTTAAGGGAACGAAACCCGAACGTCAGGGTAATCGAGTTTACTGCTGCTGCGAACACCATTTCGGTACAGGTGAATCAGGTTGGTTTGTCCACTCAAGTAATCATACAGCAGCCGATTTCGGACCTCTACCGGCCCCATACCGGGAAATTCAGCAGCTTCAAAATAACACCAGGTCGCCTCTTCCTCTATTTCATAGCCTACCCAACGCAAGTCCACAGGTAGGCCATTCACCGTGATTTGAAGCCGTTCTTGTAGGTAAATGGCCAATTGACCATCTGCATCGGCTCCCTGTGGGCGGGCTAGCTCTGCTTTAAAACCATATTTACGGTACAAGGCATCTTGTAAATCATCTGTGAACATCCGGCAACTCACCTGGAAGGTCTTCTTTGCGGTGTCGGACCGGATTTCGGTTACACTTACGTAAAAGGGATGTTCAGTGGGCTGTATTAAGAACCCTAAACAGAAGAAAAGCAGGGGAAACCCATAAAATTTGCTAAAAAGGTTGTGTCTTTGCATAGCTTTGCAAAAGTAAGACACGGTTCGTGATTTTAACCTATTCACAGTTATGCTTAGACGTTTTTTCTTCATGATTCCCCTGCTGGGGCTTAGCTGGTGCTTACCAGCCCAAAATATCCAAAACAACCCCACCTCTAATCACGGGAATAAATTTGAGCAACTGGGTATTATGCTCCCGGATGCGAATGGATTCCGGGCCGCCTCCGGAGCACCTGGTTCACAATACTGGCAGCAACGTGCGGATTATCAAATTGATGCTCGGCTGGATGAAAAAGAACGCCGGTTGTATGGTGAGGAAACCATCACTTATTACAACAATGCCCCCGAACCCTTG
>CANHDG010000019.1 GCA_947459365.1 Saprospirales bacterium | reverse complement strand
TAGCCGCTCAAACAGAATGGAAAAGCTCAAAAGCGCACCTCTGGTTTAATTATTACTCTGAACAAGATGGTATTAATTCAAGCGGTAACCTGAATCTGTCGCCTGCCAATCGAGCAGTCCTGGCCCAAGCGGGGGACGAGCTTCAAAACGCCTTCGCCTCAGGCATCGATACCTTGTCTAACTTCGAACCTTTTCGAGTGCTCTACCAGTCTGTTGATACGACTTTGTGCGCTGGCCAAGTAACAAGTATTCTCGTCTTTTCCACCGATCCCCAAAAAGCCAGGTACTCTGCCCGCTTTTCTGAAGTCCCACAAGGACAGGGCAATTACATTCAAGCACAAAACAGCGCCAATGGGCGTGTCTACCAATGGGTACCTCCAGATCCAATCACCTGCCAACCCACAGGCAACTTTGAACCAATCGTCAAGCTAATCGCCCCAGAACAAAAACAACTCCATACACTGGGAGGATCATACAGATTCTCTAACAATACGAACCTCCTTATAGAAGGCACCCTTAGTAAGCGAGATAAAAACCGTTTCTCCCCACTCGACGATACGAATAACCTGGGGGCAGGCTTTTTTCTTCAGTTTCAACACCAACTCCTAGCAAATACAAACTGGCAAAGTAGGGTAGGCGCAGAAACCGAATGGATCTCTGCAACCTTCCAGCCCCTCAACCCCTATAGAAATCCAGAGTTTCAACGAGACTGGAACCTACCCCCATCCATCTCTAACGGAACCCCCGAACATTTATTGAAGGCAAACTGGGACCTACAACGAAAAGATTGGGGAGGAATGCAGTTAGAAGTTAATCAGTTTCAACAAGGTCAACAATTCACGGCTAAGCGTTTTATGCTCAAATCAACCCTTCAAAGGGCTGGCTGGCAAATACTTTCCGAAATTAACCAAACACAGTCCACCACTATACTTGAAAAAACAACTTTTAGTAGACCTAAATTTGACGTATCACGCTCCTTCAACCAACAAAATCAGTCGCCACTTCTAAAAATTGGGCTTTATGCCGAACGTGAAAAAAACAGCCGAAACGAAATCAATACCGATACACTCATCCAGACTAGCTTTTGGTATGATCTGCTCCGTTTTTACGCCGAATTCCCTAATGCCGGCAATCACGTTCAAATGAATGCCTATTGGTCCCAACGAATTGACTACGCCCCAATTGAAAATGAATTTCAAGAGCTAAGCCTAGCAAGAGACGCAAACTGGAACGGAAGCTGGAAACTTGGGAGCTATGTCAACCCTCAAAAAAAATACACAAGCGCTCTCGATTGGAACCTGACACACCGTACCCTCGCCATACCTAATCCAAAATATACGAACCTAAAGGAACAAAAAAGCTATCTGGGGCGAATTGACTACCGTATCAGCGCCCTAAAAAATGGGATCTCCTACACCACAGGTTATGAAGTTGGATCTGGCCAAACCCCCAAACTCGAATTTAATTACCTCCTCGTCAATCCTGGGGAGGGCCAATATACTTGGTTCGACCGAAACCAAGATAGTATCCTCCAAGTAGATGAAATGGAATTATCCGTTTTTAAAGACCAGGCAAGCTATGTACGAGTGGCCGTATCAACACCCCAGTATATCCGAACTAATAATATTCTTTTAAACCAATTCCTTTTGATTGAACCCCGTTGGTGGATAAAAACCAACCCCAAAGGGGCTTTGCTTTGGCTTGCTAAGTTAGCACTCCAAAGTAATTGGCAAACAAGCCAGCGGGTCAAAGCCAATAACAATCAAAATCCGTGGAATATTCTCCTGTTCTCCGCAGTAGACACTGCGCTTGTAAATGCCTTGACAACAATGCGCCACACGCTCTTCCTAAACAGAGCAAATCCTTACTGGGACATCTCCTTCTCCTATCAACAAAACGATAATCAATCAATTATTACCACAGGTGTCGAACGAAAAACGCTCCAAGAATACTCCGCACACGCGCGAAGTAGAATCAACCGATACTGGAGCATGGAAACCGACCTACTTCAAAATAGTCGAACCAGTACTACCGAATTATTCAATAACAGAAATTACCTTATAAAAGGTTGGGAGTTAAGCCCTAAAATCAATTGGATAATGAATACTCAACTACGAGCCTCTGCAAAATATAGCTTAAAAAATAGAACTAATCAATCAGAATTAGCTGAACAATCCGTTCAAAATGACTTAAATATTTCTCTAGCCTGGACCCCAAACCCTAAAACATCAACCAGTGCGTTTAATCCCGCAACAAACCTGCAAGCAAAATTTACATTTGCTTATATCGATTTTAGCGGACAAGCCAATACTCCTTTGGCATTTACCATGCTAGACGGATTGCAAGATGGCTCCAACCTGCTTTGGGGTCTTAACCTCGACCGCCAAATCTCTAAAACGATTCAACTCAACCTAAATTATGAAGGAAGAAAAACCGGCAATAAGCAGGATATCATTCATGTTGGAAGAATGCAAATTAGAGCCTTATTCTAAACATCAGCAGTTGCCGTCCGGCGCCACCAAGTAGCTAAAGCAAAGCCGGTAATCAAATCCCAAATTCCCCACCACGCAGCAACCAAAGCCATCCCTCCTAAACCATCAAAAAAACGAAAAATTAGCAATAAACCCAGTGCTGTGTTGTGTACGCCCGACTCAAACGATAACGCCCTACAATCCCCCTCCGGCAATTTTAATACCCGACCTATCCAATATCCAGAAGACAACGCAACACCATTGTGAACCGCTACCAATAAAAAAGCAAACCCAAGGTATTTTACAATGTTCTCCCGATTCGCAATAACTGCCAATATTAATATACTAAAAAAAATCAAAAGCGCTAACCGTTGCGCCCATGGCTTGATCTTTTCTGTAAACGAGGGGAAACGCGCGTTTAGTACCATGCCAAAAACCAAAGGCAAAACAATCAACTGCAAAATAATCAACGCCATCTCACTAAAACCAATTGAAAATGACCTCCGGATCTCCTCAGAACCCTCAATCCCTTTCGACCAAAATAAAAAACCCGCTGGCGTAATAACCGAAGCAGCCATAATGATGATCGCATTCAAGGTCACTGATAAAGCAATATTCGACTTGGAATAATGCGTTAAAAAATTTGTCATGTTACCAGAAGGACACATAGTAACCAATACCAAACCCATCGAAACACTAACCGGCGGCTTAAAAAAATAGATAATCAATAACGTTAACAATGGAAACAGCAAGTACTGAACTACTAAACCCGCTGCAACAGACTTCGGAAAACGAACTACCTGCCTGAAATCAGCCAGCCGAATATCTAATGAGACACTAAACATCAAAAAGGCCATCGCCAAATTTAGGATGACCAACTGGTCTGCATTAAACTGAATTCGTAAAGTATCAACCGGATGCATAAATCGTCTTTTAATTACAGCCCAAATGTACAGAACAAGCCGAAACAATTATCTTTGTACAATGAAATACCTGTTCTGCTTAGCCTTCCTGTTCTGCTGCCTCCAGTATTCCACCGCCCAAACTTCTGCGTATTCCCTAGAACCAGCGAACTCCTCTCCAATCTTATCTTGTTCAGCTAAGGACTCTTTGCTTTTTTATCAAAAAATTAAATCAATAAAAAATATCTACTCCCGAGCTGAAAAGACCTTCCTGGCTGCTAAACAATTCATCGGAAGCCCCTACGTTTCTGGTACTTTGGACATTTACCAAGAAGAAAACCTAGTCATTAATCTCCGAGAACTCGACTGCTGGACATTTATTGAATACTGCCTTGCTTTAGCAGTTGCAGCAGAAACCCTTCAACCAACCTTCCAGCAATTTGTACAAATCGTCCAATCACTCCGCTACCAAAATAGCTCTGTCAATGGATATGGCTCCCGCTTCCATTATTTTAGTGACTGGATTATAAATGCTGAAAAAAAAGGGCTGGTAAAAGATATCACGCAAGAACTTGGAGGAATTCCTTATGAAAAAAAAATCTCCTATATGACCGACAAACCACAGCTTTACCCTAAAATAAAAAACTCTACCACGCTCCAACAAATCCAGGAGGCACAATCCCGAATCAACCAACACCCCCGTTTCTTTATTCCACAAAATCAAGTAACTAACATCGAAAAACACCTAAAAAATGGCGATATGCTCATCTTTACTTCTTCCAAATCAAGCCTAGACGTTGAACACCAAGGCTTCGCATTTCGCGATAAAGATGGCGCCATACGATTGCTACACGCATCTACAACCGGCAAGAAAGTCCTTATCGCATCCAGACCCCTCTCAACATACCTATGGCGTTACCCAGCCATGTCCGGCCTGATAGTGGTTCGCGTTCTTAACAAATCAACCTAAGTATAAGCTTATCCCTAAAACAAATTCCCCTAGTCTCAGTTATGCAACTACATACATCCTAGCCCAGTACATGTCAAAAAAAACATTTTTCGCTTCTGACTTTCACCTCGGCGTAAATGCACGGCACAATTCCCTGGATAGAGAGAAAAAAATTGTAAAATGGTTACACCAAGTAGCCCCCGAAGCAGATGCCATCTACCTGGTGGGCGATTTGTTCGAATTTTGGCATGAATATCAATTCGTAGTCCCCCGTGGATATGTAAGACTGCTAGGCACACTAGCCGAGTTAAGCGATAATGGAATTCCTATTCACGCCTTTACCGGAAACCATGACCTTTGGATGCAAAATTACTTTGAACTCGAACTCGGTATCCCCGTATTTCGAAAACCAATCCAAATCAATATTCAAGGAAAAAGCTTCTTCATTGGACATGGCGACGGACTGGGACCAGGCGACACCGGCTATAAATGGATGAAAAAAGCCTTCACAAACCCCATTTGCCAGTGGGCATTCCGCCAACTTCATCCAGACCTCGGTGCCCGAATAGCGCACTATGCAAGTGGAAAAAGCAGAGCCGCAACCCCCGCCGCCGAACAAAACTGGCTAGGGGAGGAAAAGGAATGGCTCTATCAATACTGCCTACGAAAAAATGAAAGCAATATCATCCCTGATTATTTCATCTTTGGTCATAGGCATCTCCCTATCGACTGGCAAATGCCCCACTCAAAAAGTAGATATATCAACCTGGGAGAATGGATGTGGGCCTACTCTTACGCCGTCTTTGATGGCAAAGACGTAAAAATCCACTTTCTTGAAGATAACATCAGTCTAATCACGAACCGGATAATTTAAAATCCACTATGAAATCCCTCTTTCAACAATTATTGACTCTCTTCTTCCTATTTGATTCTTACCTGCTCATCTCACAAGGAGCCTTGGATGGATACATGAAGGGAAAAGGAAACATGGACATTGCCCCCTCGTTCTCACAAATTAGTGCCAAATCACTAGTCGGAGCAAGCCAACAATCCTACGATATCCCATACTCCGGGCAATTCTTATCAGCCTTTCTCACCTATGGTATACATGATAAATTAGACCTGGTTACAACAATCCCGTATGTAATCAGTAATGACCAGCGCGGATTACAGGATGGCGGCTTTTTCCTTAAATTTCGCCCAATTTACCTTCAAAATTCGTCAAAAGGGCGGCTTGGTATCCTATTTGGCAGCGGAATCAGCTTGCCACTATCCAACTACCAGCCAACTGTAGCAGGCGCAATTGGTCAACGAGCAATCTCCGCCCCGGTCCGCTCAATTATCCAGTGGGATACCCCTTGGGGGGCCTTTGTCAACATTACAGCAGGATACAACTGGCGCTTCGATCAATACCAAAGCGATGACCTTACCCGAATAAGAAAAACCAGACCAGACTACAACCCAGAAAAAGCACCGAATTACGCTACATTCCTAATAAAAGCTGGCCTCCCTGCAGCCCACTACTACCTTGACGGCTGGATAGAATGGCAGCATACAAACCCGAATTCTGGTACAGACTTTGTCCCAGGCATTGAAGACTTGCCACAAGCATACGGAATTTCCTACACCCAAGTGGGCGGCACAGTATACTACTCAGAAACAGGACGCAGAGGCGTATATTGCAGCGCTAGCAAAATCTTGAATGGACGAAATGTGAGCCGAACCCTACGCATTACCGTTGGTATGGTCTTCAAAATAAGTCCAAGCGCTCTTAATAAACCTTAACGAGCAAAATCAAGAATCTCTCCACGGTTGCACAACATCAACACCAAAGAGATGAAAAAGAATAAGCCCATTAATAAATAAAGCATGCAATAGCCTTTGCCGCGGGTATTTTTTATATCACTCATGTCTAAACAAACAAATAATTTTTAAAACTGCGGCAAAAGTAAGAAGGGAATCACCACAAAATCACTTCCCGCTGCTTTTTTATCGGTATCTTTGTGCGTTTTTTTACAACATTATGTCTGACGTTATTCAACTCTTACCCGAAAATGTGGCAAACCAAATCGCAGCAGGCGAAGTCGTCCAACGCCCAGCCTCTGTCGTTAAAGAGTTATTAGAAAACGCCATCGACGCAGGAGCCAATCATATCCAACTCATTGTAAAAGAAGCTGGAAAAACATTCATCCAAGTCATCGATAATGGATGTGGAATGTCTGAAACCGACGCACGTATGTGCTTCGAACGCCATGCCACCTCCAAAATTCGCACCTCTCAGGACCTGTTCTCCATCAGAACCATGGGGTTTAGAGGAGAAGCAATGGCCTCCATAGCAGCAGTAGCTCAAGTGGAACTCCGTACAAGAAGAGCCACCGACGAACTCGGGACAAAAGTAGTTATTGAAAATACAATTGTTGTCCGACAAGAGCCCTGCCAATCACCCGTAGGAACCGCCATAACCGTAAAAAATTTGTTTTTTAGCGTACCCGCTAGAAAAAACTTCCTAAAAGGAGATACCATCGAAATGCGCCATATCCTGGACGAATTTCAGCGCGTTGCAATGGCCAACCCAGATGTTTTCCTTAGCCTGCACCACAACGAACAGGAAATTTTTCACTTGCCAGCAGGAAATCTTCGCCAAAGAGTAGTAAAAATTTTCAGCGAAGCCATCAATAAAAAACTAGTCCCCGTCCAAGAAGAAACAGAATTGCTCAGCATAAATGGATTTGTAGGTAAACCTGACTATTCAAAAAAAACAAGAGGAGAACAGTTCTTCTTCGTAAATAATCGCTTTATAAAAAGCCCGTACCTCCACCACGCGGTCGTCGGTGCATATGAAGACCTGCTTCCCGATGACTTCCACCCGCTCTACGTACTTTTTATCGATCTAGATCCTGCTCATCTCGATGTTAATATTCACCCCACCAAACAAGAAATTAAATTCGATGACGAACGACTGGTCTATAATATCCTAAAAGTAAGTGTCCGACACGCACTCGGCACCAATAGCGTCACCCCAACCCTCGATTTTGAACAAGATCAAAGCTTCCTAACGAATAGGATTTCGCAAGGGCACACCCACCAACAACAGCCTAATACCCCCCTCGAAAACAGCCCCAAAAGTACAGGATCCACTTTTTCAAATGATCAAAAAAGACATGATAACAACCTCAAAAACTGGCAAAACCTATATCAGGGTCTTGACCTAATTAAACAGCCCGTCCCAGAAGAGGATAATGAGGGTGAAATAGTAGTAAATATTGAACAATGGCTTGCCGCAAATCCTCCTATAAAACAATCAGAAGGAGATTTGGAAATTATGGCCATAGATGACGATACAGGAAGCTTTTCAAAAACCAAAAAAGAACCCTATCAAATTCATAATCAATATATCGTAAGTCAAATTAAATCTGGCTTTCTCCTCATTGATCAACAATATGCCAGTGAGCGAATTCTTTATGAACGGTATATGACGGCACTAGCTAACCAGCCCATCGCCACCCAACAAGCTCTTTTCCCAAGAACCATCGAACTTCCTCCAGCAGACGCTGCTATCCTACGAGATATACTCGATGAAATCAATCTCCTGGGATTCGACATTGCAGAATTTGGCGGTAATACCTTCGTAATTCATGGTAAACCAGCCGACCTTCCAATCAGTGCTGACGAAGGCGCCTTGGTGGAAAAAATGATCGATCAATATCGCAATAACCTAGCCCTTAACCTCGGCACTGCCGAAAACTTATCAAGATCTATGGCGCGAAATGCCTCCCTAAAACGAGGCCAATCGCTTTCCACTCAAGAAATGCAAGACCTCATCGACCAACTCTTTGCCTGTGAAGTGCCTTACAAAAGCCCCTTCGGTAAAAACTGCTTTATCACTATGGAATTGGAGGAATTATCCAAAAAATTCGCCGGATAAGCCAGCTCCCCTCACTCAATTTATTTATCAATATGTCACAATATAACTTCTACCAACCCTTCAGCGGAATCATCAAACACTTGATTATTATCAATGCCCTGATGTTTTTCGGCACCAACCTACTGCTCGGGGAAGAATCCACCGGCTATCTGGGAAGACTGGTTTTGGCTGCATTTATGCCCGGATCCGAACACTTCCAACCACACCAAATTTTGACCCACATGTTTATGCATGGCAACTTAATGCACTTGCTATTTAACATGATGACCCTCTTCTTCTTTGGACCAATGATCGAAATGATCTGGGGGGCACGTAAGTTCCTGATTTATTACCTAAGCTGCGGACTGGGATCCTACTTCATTTATATGGGAGTACAAGCCTGGGAATTAACTAATCAAGGAATAAACCCAACAGACTGGAATACCCCAATGCTCGGAGCATCCGGAGCCATCTTTGGAGTGCTCACCGCCTTCGCTTACCTCTTCCCCAATAATGTAATCAGCCTAATTTTCCCGCCCATATCCTTAAAAGCAAAATACTTCGTGCCCATTATGGCCGTCCTAGAATTGATTTATGGCGTACAAGGTGCCTCAACAGGTATCGCTCACTTCGCCCACTTAGGCGGAGCAATCACCGGCTTCCTGATTCTGACTTCTTGGTATAAACTTGGAAAAAGGCGATAACCAACTGCCCACGCTTCTGATTGCTAACTAAAAAGCTAGCTAAATTATGTCTCTTTTTAACTCAATGTGGCGCGAACTAGAATACGGCTTCCGAATGGGCAATATGGTACGCAAGCTCATGCTACTTAATATCGTTGTATTTGTCCTCGTTCAAATCCTTCATCTAGGTACTAATATCTATGCCGGGGGCATGGAAGGTGGATACCTCGCTTTCTGGGATATCCTACACTACTTCTGTATGCCCTCCGACTGGAGAGAACTACTCAGCCATTTATGGACGCCCTTTACAAGTATGTTCCTACATGAAGGCATTTGGCACCTAGTGGGAAACATGATCTGGCTCTCCCTATTTGGCACCATAGTGGGTGACCTAATCGGTGACAGAAGGGTCCTACCTATTTACCTGCTTGGAGGTCTGGCTGGTAACCTTACTTATTTTCTCACTGCTAACCTGTCTATCGCCATCGGTAACCATGCCTTAGGGGCATCGGCAGCAGTAATGGCCTTCGGTGGAGCCGCAATTATTCTTAACCCTGACTATCGGGTAGGCCTCCTTCTTCTGGGCGAAGTAAAAATCAAATACATCGTCCTTTTTATGGTCTTGATTGATTTGGTCAGCGTAACCGGAAATCAAAATGCCGGAGGGCATGCCGCCCATCTAGGCGGTTTTATCACTGGAATCCTGTTTGTCTATGCACTAAGAGACCGCAAAGATTGGTCCGAACCCGTAAATCGTTTTCTGGATAAAATAGGAAGACTTTTCGAACTAATACCTAGCAGCTTCTTCCGCCGTAAGCCTACAAAAATGAAAGTTACTTACAGCAAAAAAAACAACCCACGAACTACTCCTTACACAAAGGAAGAATTGAACCACCAAGAAAAAATAGATGCAATATTGGATAAAATAAAACAAAAAGGGTTTGAACAACTCTCGCAAGAGGACAAGGACTTTCTATACAATGCCAGCAAAAAATAAACCCTAACCATTAGCCTATTGCCTAAATGGATCCGAATATAATGAATCTGTTAATAGGCTCCTATCTTCCAAGGTATGTAAAAAGGCAACCAATGCCGACTTGTCTGCTTCTGTAAGCTGAAGACGCTTAGGTGAATAGGTCTGTGTTACCTCGTTAAATGTGAGTAAGTCACCATGTAACCCAAAAATTGACTGAACAGCCGAATTGTAATGCTCAATCACCTCCATCAACGTCTCAAAACGTCCATCATGCATGTAGGGCCCCGAAACAGATATGTTGCGAAGACCAGGCACCCTAAATACGCCTCTTTCATAAAATAACCCTGAAATAGCACCCTTGCCTGGGTCTGTATAGGGATTTTCCAAACCATTATTAGCTTCAAAGATGAAAGGTGGCGAGTACAACGACCCATGACAAGAATGACAATGTTCCAGATAAAGGGTCTTACCTCGATTCTTAGCCTCCGAAAATGCAGGCAATACTCCACCCAAAAAATCAAACCCTCCAGCATGCTGTAAAGCACGATCAAATTCGGTATCTACAGAATAAATAGAACCCATAAAATGGGCAAGTGATTCAAAAATTCGCTCTTCCGTAATCAGACTATCCCCCCAAGCACGATTTACTAACCACGCGTAATACGACTGTTGTTCCATCCTCTCTATTACTTCCGGCATGGAAAGCCCCATCTCATGTTCATTCAAAAAAGCACTCTTTGCCTGCTCACCAACTGAATGAGCCCTGCTATCCCAAAATAGAGGCAAACGGACCGCTCCCATTGAGTCAATTCCCATAGAACCACCAAACCAAATAGTATTGCCCAATGCCATACTATTGCGGGCACTTAACCTCCCATAAATCCCCTGACTGTACCTCCTTGGGTCCGAAAAACCATTCTCCTGCCGGTGACAGCTAGCACATGAAACCAGCCCGTCTTCCGATAAATGACGATCGTAAAAAATAACCCGCCCCAACTCAAACTTGCTTGGTGCCACCTCATTGGCATCAAACATCCCCGTAAAATAATCAGGTAAAAGGATAGATACCATTGGAGCATCCTCACTCACTGTCAAGTGGGATGCAACATTCAATTTGAATAAATCCGATACGGGAATGATTCCATTATCCTCTTTCCTGCAAAACGGAAAAATCAACATTATCCCCAAAAGGAATCCGCTAACTCGAAAAAAATACAAGAAAGGTCGCTCTTTCATCGTACCTAGCAATTGATGCGTTATGATCTATCAAGCAATAGTACGTTCACTATCCGCTTCAGGTAGTATTCTTTCCTCAAACCAGACACTAACCCTATCCCAAACTTTACCCATTCCCCTTCCGCTTAGAACTTGACTTAGGCTTTGCCGTTTTCAACAGACTTGGTTGGATTAATTTCCGTCTACCCTCAATCAACATTACACATAAAGGCGGCATCTGAAAAGAAAGGGAGTGCTCCCTGCCATGTGATGGAATGCCAACTCCAAATTGAACCTCTACTTGAATCCCACTTCCTCCGTATTTAACATCGTCACTATTCAATACAAGATCCCAGGTCCCCTCAAATGGAAGTCCAACGGTGTAACGGTCAATAGGGGAAGTCTGAAAATGACAGACCACCAACACTACAGACTCCTCATCACTCCCTTTTCGCAAATACACTAAAACAGAATTTGTGGTATCATCACCACTAATCCATTCATAACCGTCAGGCACAAATGAATGCCGCCAAAGTGCAGGAGTGCTCTTGTAATATTGATTCAAATCCCGAACCCACGACTGGCATCCCTTATGGTAATCGTATTCTAACAACTCCCAGGTCACTCCGCGGTCATGACTCCATTCAGTACTCTGAGCAATCTCTCCCCCCATAAACAACAAATGAGATCCAGGATGCGTCCACTGATGTCCATATAATGCCCGCAAATTCGCATGCTTCTGCCACTCATCCCCCGGCATCTTCCCAAATAAAGATGCCTTCAAATGAACTACCTCATCATGACTTAGCGGCAACATAAATCGCTCAGAAAAGGCGTATACCATAGAAAAAGTAATCTCGTTTTGGTGCCAGCGACGGAACAAAGGAGCCCTCTTGAAATAGCTCAACGCATCATGCATCCAGCCCATCATCCATTTCTGTCCAAACCCTAAACCACCTTCCCAAACAGGTCGACTCACTCCAGGAAAAGCAGTACTCTCCTCCGCAATAGTTTCTACCCCAGGAAACTCCTTGTAAACCGCCTCATTGAACTCGCGAAGCAAGGAAATCGCCTCGAGATTCTCCCTTCCACCATACACATTTGGGATCCATTCCCCCTCCTTCCTAGAATAATCTAAATACAACATAGATGCAACCGCATCCACCCGCAGACCGTCCGCGTGATACTGATCTATCCAAAAAAGTGCGTTTGAAATTAAAAACGACCGAACTTCATTCCTGCCATAGTCAAAAATGTAACTGTTCCAGTCAGGCTGATACCCCCGCCTAGGATCCGCATACTCATATAAATGAGATCCGTCAAATAAATATAAACCGTGTATATCACCAGGAAAATGGGAGGGTACCCAATCTAAGATAACCCCAATTCCTTCTTGGTGAAAGCGATCAACTAAATACTTAAAATCTTCAGGAGTGCCAAACCGAGAGGTAGGAGCAAAAAAACCAGTTATCTGATAACCCCAAGACGGAAAATACGGATGTTCCATTACCGGCATGAACTCTACATGCGTGAACCCCATCGCCTTTACATAAGTGACCAATTCATCCCCAAGTTCATGGTAATTCAAAGACCGATTTCCATCTTCTAAAATCTTTTTCCAAGAACCCAAATGTACCTCATAAACCGACCAAGGCCGAGCATCCCCTGCTGAAGAAACTCTCTTCTCCATCCATGTCGCGTCACCCCAAGAATAAGCCTGATCCCAAACAATACTCGCCGTTCGTGGTGGGGTCTCATATTTGCGGGCAAAAGGATCCGCCTTATCTAATGCAGCCCCATTATGCATCGTAATATGATACTTGTAAACCACTCCATGACCAATCGCAGGAATAAAACCCTCCCATATACCACTGTTGTCCCAACGTGGAAGTAATACGTGTGAATTTGGATTCCATCCGTTAAAATCACCCGTAACACTAACACGCTTTGCATTTGGAGCCCAAACAGCAAAGTAAACCCCCCTCCTGCCATCCTGCTCAACACAGTGACTACCCATTTTCTCATATAGCCGAAAATGCTTCCCGGCTTGATACAATGCAATATCAAAATCTGTAAATAAAGAAAACGGTTTTACCATAACTCTGTCGTCCTGTTGAATGTCAATGCAAAAGAACACCTTTTATTCATTGATTCAAAATGAAATCACAATTCAAGCTAACAAAGTTAGTATGCCTACACCGCCCGATCCAGCCAACGCTTTAAAAATGGATGACTAAAAACGGCAACCAAAACAATCACAACACCTATGTAAAAATTAGGAGGTAAGATTTTGTTCTCCTGAAAAATGACCATCGCCAATAAAACTCCATAAACCGGCTCAAGATTGATTGTCAAATTAGTGGCAAACGCACTAATGTAACGCATCGCCTTCAATGTCAAATAATGCGGCAATAAAGTGCATACCCAAGCTAATAATAACAACCAAGCCCAGTCCAGTCCCACTGGCCAAATACGCTCCAAGGAGGGCTGAACAACTAATAAGGAAAGGGTTGTAATCAATACAGCACCCGATAACTCATATAAACTCATGGCCAATGGGGGAGGAGGATTCATATCAATCTCCCGCTTGTTAAACGCCGTAAACACCGCCGCAATAAATGCACCCAAAACACCCACTCCAAATCCAGTCTGCATCCCCCAATCAAGGTCTCCCACCATCAATACCATGCCCGGCAAAATCAGTATTCCTAAACCCAACTCATACCATATTATCCTTCTCCTCAAAATCATCGGCTCTGTAAAAGAGGCAAATAATGTAGTCATCGCCATACTCGCCACTGCAACAGACGCATTCGACAATTTAACCGCTCCATAAAAACATATCCAATGAACACCAATCATAGCCCCAATACCTAATAACCGAACTGCCTGTCGGCCCCCAATCAATCGACGCTGGGTAACCGGCACAAGCCAAACCAACAAGCCAACACAAAGGACGACCCTCCACCAAACCAAAGGCAAGGCAGAGACTTGAATTAATCTACCTAAAATAGCAGTAAAACCCCAAATAAGTACACAAAAATGAAGCGATAAGTATGCTTTCTGTTTTTCCGTCATAACCCCACAAAGGTAGCTCCTCCCAAAGGCAATTTACACAAATTACAACTACTGTTTGGACCTTTTCTAAATTAGGCTGACATTTGGGCCTTGACATTCAAGTGACAATGTACCGTAGCCGCCAACCTAATTTTGCAGGCTAAAACTGAGTTACTCCATAACATGCTGGAAGGTTATCATCTTTTCACAATTACACACCGATCTGCCCGCCTAGAAGAAATAGGCCAACTCATCCCGGACACCAATACACTGCCAACCGTCCTAAAGTTGATTAAAGCCGAAATGGGCTGGGAGGAATTGTTCTGGACAGCCACTTGCAATAGAATTATTCTCGCTTGGTATGACCCAACCACCACAAACACCCAGCCAGACATAACTGCGATCCTTCAGCTCCTCCAACCACAAAAAAAAGAAGATCTCCTCCAACTCGCTCAAAAAACACAAGTATTCCATGGCGGAGATGCTGTTCGACACCTGTTTGAAGTAACCTCTTCTATGGATAGCCTGGTAGTCGGAGAGCGCGAAATCGTTCGCCAAATGAGAGCGTCTTATGAAAAATGTGCAGAATGGGGGCTGACAGCCGATCATTACCGGCTTTTGATGAAACAAGCGATTGAGGTCTCTAAACAAGTTTTTAATGAAACCGGAATCGGCGAAAAAGCACTCTCCGTCGTAGCATTGTCCTATGCAATGCTCCAAAAAAAAGGAATTACACCTAAAGACCACCTTGTCTTAGTAGGCGCCGGAGAAACCAACAAATTACTCGTTAAATTTCTGGTCAAAGACGGATTTAAAAAAGTAACGGTATTCAATAGAACCGTTCAAAAAGCTGCAGCTCTAGCTTCCCATTTTGAACAAGGTGAGGCCTACAGCCTAAATGACCTCAACACATACACCCAACCATTTAAGGCTCTCGTCGTTTGTACCAGCTCCGTTCAACCCATTATTACTGGCGACCTCTTTATCCACCTCACAGGGAACTCATCCAAGGAGTACACCGTTGTGGATCTCTCTGTCCCTAACAACGTATCTAAAGAAGTAGCTAATAAAAAGAATGTTCATTTTATTGAAATAGAACACCTTAAACAGATGGCAGAAGAAAATCTCGCACACAGAGAAGCAGCCCGCCAAAGGGGAATGCTCCTCCTAAATGAGAAAATGAACCTGTTCAGACAAGAATGGCACCAGCGTCAAGTGGAAAAAATGCTTCACCCTATGATTGCTGAAATAAAACAGGTGAAGTCCCACGCCGTTGAAAATGTCTTCGCGGAAAAAATAAACCACCTGGACGCCGCTTCCAAAGCTATCCTGTTAGATGTACTGGAGTACATGGAAAAAAAATGTGTGGCAATCCCTGTAAAAACCATGAAAAAGATTGCTAACGCAAAAACAGCCCCTAAAACCGTAGCTTAAATTTGAAGCACTAACCCTGTTCGTCCGAAATCCGATTAAGCAAATTCGCAACACGGTACATCTCATCGACCGTATCATCCAAGTGAAAACGAATCTCAGGCATGCGCCGTAACTGCTTGCCAATCTTCCTCACTAAGGCTTGAGACAAATGTTGAATATTATCCTCCATCTCCAATATTACCTCTTGCTTCAATTCCGTACCGTACACGCTGATATAAATATTGGCCAACAATAAATCAGGAGTCATCCGGACATTGGTCACCGTAACAAGCTTGTCCCTGCCATAGATCAAACTGCCCTCTTCCGTTAATATAGTACTAAAGTATCGGCGAATTAGCTCACCCACTTGCTTTTGTCTTTTACTTTCCATTGTTCAAATTAATTGTACAAAACCACCAAAGGTCTCGCTGATTGAATAACAAAGGTACGCCGGTGTTTTTTATGCAGCTGTATTAATTCAAGACTACTTTCAAACACTCCTCTCCCGAAATAGAGAGCAGCCATCCAAGAAGCTTCCAACATTACTCTTCAAAACGAAAATTGCTTTGAATTAGTTTCCTATCACCCTGACCAAATAATTTTTGGATTTTTTTATTGAAAAAATTTGGCAGTTAAAACATTATCATCTTACCTTTGCCCCGCTTTTAATAAGCATAGGTTGATCTCGTAGCTCAGTCGGTAGAGCACTTGACTTTTAATCAAGGAGTCATGGGTTCGAGTCCCATCGAGATCACTTTATAAAAGGGCCCTTTCAAGTTATCTTGTAAAGGGCCTTTTTTTATTCCCTCAACACAATTCCCTTCTTATATACCTACTCCAACTAATAAAAAAGCCCCTCCTATCTCGCCCCTCCAAAGTCTTAACAAAGACTTTCAAACATTTTTTGCATTTTTACATCGGAAACTCGGAAGTGTGAATAAATTTACACCAATCAAAAAGGCTCATTTTTAACTCCTTAGCATTATGGATGCCCTGCCAGGTAAAGCACTAAGACAATTATTCTTGCTCCTGATTATTGGAGCGCTTCTTGCATTGCTCTTCTTACAGCTCAGGTTTTTCCTACCTGCATTCCTCGGTGCCTATACACTCTATGTGTTGCTAAGAAAACCCCTCTTTTTTCTCGTTTTCCAAAAAAAATGGAACTCAAAACTGGCAGCGGCCACCTTACTCCTAGGCTCCATCATCTTGGTTTTACTGCCCGTGAACGCAGTGTTCCAAATCCTGGTCTCCAGAATTTTACCCGCCTTGGAACATTCTTCAGAAGTCCTTAGTACCATTGAAAAAATCGTTCATGAGCTAGAAGCTAAATACCATATCACCGTTTTGACACCAGAGATGCTCCAAAAAATGACTAATTGGGGTGTTACAGAACTATCAAGCGCTGTAAGTGCCTCATTAGCAGGTATCCTTTCCCTCCTAGTTGCCTATTTTATCTTATGGTTTATGCTGGCAGAAGGCCAACAAATGGAACGCCGCTTCTTCGAATGGCTGCCACTTCGACCAGAAAGTGAACAATATGTCCGCGAACGATTGCACGACCTCGTCGTCTCCAATGCATTAGGAATACCTTTAATGGGTATCGTTCAAGGACTGTTTGGCTTCATCGCTTACCTGGTGGTGGGAATTCCAGAGCCAATAATGTGGTTCGTAATCACTATGCTTGCCGGTATGCTTCCTGTATTTGGCGTTGCTTTAGCTTATATTCCACTCTCCCTAATTGAAATGGCAAATGGACATCCTGGCGTAGCCACGTTTATTCTCCTCTATGGCTTTATTGTACTTGGATCTGTTGATAATATCGCGCGCATGTGGGTGCTTAAAAAAATTGGGAACGCCCACCCGCTCGTCACCCTATTCGGCGTAATCGCAGGACTTAAGTTATTCGGGTTTATCGGATTCGTATTCGGACCTATAATGGTTTCAATGCTAATCCTGCTCTTTCAACTTTATGGAAAAGAATTTGGCGCCCGAGAAAAAATCATTTTACCAGAAGAATAGCCAACATACTCTAAACCCCCTTTTTACTACCCCAAATCTCCACATGAAGCCGATCTGTGTACCTAAAAGATCTCTCCTTACAAACCTCTACTAACCACTGCCTCTTTTTTGACAAAGCAGGACGAGAAGTTGCCTCCGGCATCAACCACACTTTACTAGATGCAATAGAATATCGATTTGCCAACTCGAGTACCTCCTCCAAATCTTGGCGCTCCGCAATAACAAACTTAAAATGCGCCTTCGAACTTTCTGAAAAAAACCGATAGGCCTTAGGCTTCTCTCTTAAAGATTGGGAATTAGAACTATTGGCTAACTTAGGTGAAATATTATACTGATCAATTAAAGCATCAAATTCTGGCAATGGAACGATTGTACCGTTAGACTCTACCTCAAACCAATATCCCAAATCGACCGCTCTCAACGCCCTCATCAGTTCCACTAACGAAGCCTGCTGCAACATGGGCTCTCCTCCTGTTAGTACAAGGTTTTTGCAGGGAAAACGCCGTATTAATTCAACCGTCTCCGCAATACTTAAATCAGCTGTCCACGCTGATTTTTCAAACTTCTTATAACCCGGCAGTCGATCATTCTCATGCTTAAAACGAGTGCCCGTCCAATTCCAGGTATAGTCTGTATCACACCAAATACAATGTAAATTACACATCGAGGTCCTAACAAAAATAGAAGGCTGCCCCTGGCTCTTCCCTTCACCCTGAATAGAGAAAAACACCTCTGGCTCACCCGCCAATCGTGCTAACGTCAATTTTTGCTGCTTATCTATGTCCATATCGCTCAACAAAGGTACGCTTCTATCAACATTCACGCACTTATTACACTGATTTGTATATTATTGGTATCCTAAACCGAGTCCAGTTCTTGCAATTCAGGATAAAAATCTACCTACTTTTGTAGGGCACTTGACACCAATTGATCGTTCAAAGTCGGCACAATGAAACTACTGATAAAAATTTTCCTAATTCAATTCTTATTAGCACCCACTATCGGAAAAACACAAGGCTGGATAGAAGGCAGAATCACAGACCCTGATGGCGAACCCCTCGCATTTGTAAGTATTCTACTCAAGACAGACAGTGAAAAAGTGTTGTTTTCTGATATAGATGGACGGTTTAAAACCTCACTTTCATCTATATGCACCTCCATCACTTTTCGTTATGTGGGATTCGAGGAAAAAACAGTACTGGAGCCAGAAATGAACAGGCCTCTTTCTATCCTACTTAGCCCTTCTAAATTAATACTAGAAACGGTAGACATAATTGCCGGTGAAAATCCTGCAGACAGGCTGATGAAAATGGCCGTAAAGAACCGACACCAAAATAACCCTGAAAGAAACAATGCTTATTCTTGCAAGACCTACAGCAAAATGACCATTGATCTGCTTCCCAATGCTAAAGCAATTTCCGGAGGCAAAAAAAATAAAGAAAGCCAAAAAAATATTGAAAAAATGGAGACAATGATGCAAAATCAGCACCTCCTAATTATGGAAAGTGTGACGGAACGAAACTTCCTCTACCCAAACCTGCTTCAAGAAAATGTCCTCCATAATCGTATTAGCGGGCTAAAAAATGCAGAACTGGTGGCACTCGCAAACGCCATTCAACCATTTTCGCTCTACGGAGATTTTCTTCCAATCATTGGCAAAAAATTTATTACCCCACTTTCCCCAGGAAGCACTAAACTTTATTTCTTTAATATTGAGGATACCATTTATAATCAGCAAGATACTATCTGGGTCATTTCCTTCAAACCCAAAAAGGGTAGGGTGTTTGTAGGCATGAAAGGAGTCCTTCACCTCAACTCCAATCAGTATGCCATCCAACATGTTTCGGCAAGCCCGGCATTCGGGACCGAAAACCTAGACATGAAAATAGAGCAGGCCTACACATTTGTAGAATCAAGCCTACCCACCCACGCAGGAAGATGGTTCCCCTTACAATTAAACTTCGAACTAATAGCAGCCAAATATCCTGCCCCAGAAATGGGACTCAAACTGGCCGGACATAGCTATATCTCTCAAGTCAACCTATTTCCAGACCTAAAGCCTAAAAACTTTAACCAAGAACAACCCATTCTGCTGACGCAAAAGGGCGACCCAAGGGATTCAACCGTATGGTCTCCTTGGAGAACCCATGAACCCCTTTCTATCAAAGGACGCAATACCTATTATAAAGTGGATAGTTTGGGGGATGCCCTCCAACTAGATAAATGGTCAAAAGTACTCAACGCACTGTCTAGTGGAATTTGGCCAATCATTAACCCCATCGGCATTCGCCTTGATCGAATTATACAGTTAAACGAATATGAAGGCATCCGAATCGGTAGTGCGATTACCAATGCACAATCAAAACCCCTACGCCTTCAACGAGCTGTAGAGTGGGGTGCAGGAATCGGTTATGGCTACCTCGATAAACAAATGAAATACAATGCCTATGGCTTGTGGAGATTGAACCGCAATCAACAAACTCAAGTAAAGCTAGCATATAAAAGAGACATCGAAGAACCTGGAACAATTTATGAGCTCGGAAAAACCACCATCTTAAACCGAAGACTATACGCTCTGCGGATGGACCAACTAGACGAAATCTCACTTCAGTTTTCTTCTAGAATACAAAAATCCATTACCGCTGGCCTCCATCTCCGAAAACAGGATCTTAAACCAGCTGGATACACCTACTCGTTCCTCACAAAGGATAACCAACTCACCCACCAGTTTTCATTTCTGGAAGCAACTACAACGTTTCGTTTCGCTTGGGGAGAAGTAAATAGGCCTTTCCTTGGCAACCCAGTTACTATCAATCGCTTACCAGTAATCGAATTAGCTAATTCTGTTGGAAAATGGCAAGAAGGACCCTATAATCGATTTGTCTTCTCAGCCTACCAGTCCTACTTCATTCAACGAGTTGGCTACCTTCAATGGCGTTTGGAAGGTGGCGTAGCCAAAGGGGCTTTACCCCTGGCAAAACTGTTTTCCCAAAACCAAATTGGTGAAAACTTCCGCGGTATCAATATTAGCCAAACGTACCAAGCCCTGCCTGATACGCTATTCTTGCATGACAGATTCCTAAACCTGTTCATAGCCCAAGAAATTGGACCCGTTATTTACCAACACACTTATTCAGCACCTTTCTTGACAATCGTGTACAATATGGCGATCGGAACCCTCTCTAATCCACAAAAACATACTCCAATAGCCTTCACCTCCATGAAGCAACCATATCAGGAAGGGGGACTACAACTCGATAATATTCTTCGAATTAATTACCTTGATGTTGGCTGGATTGGACTCGGATTTGCATCCTACTACCGACTTGGATACTGGTCATCCCCAGACTGGCGTCAAAATCTAGTCTTCCGACTATCAACAAAATTAACTTTGTAAAATAATTATAAGTCCCTTACATACGGAATGGACCATTACAAGCGTTATTCATTTCTTTTAACATCTGGCTCATCTCTATGTCAAACACCACACATAAAATACTTCTGGTTGAGGACGATCAAAATTTTGGAGACGTACTGCGCTCCTATCTTGAAATGCATGACTATGCTGTTACACTCGCAACAGACGGAGTACAGGGCATAGAGGCATTCAAAAAATCGCCCTATGACCTTTGTATATTTGACGTGATGATGCCTAAAAAAGACGGTTTTACACTTGCAAAAGAGGTCAGGGAGCGCAATCAAGAGGTGCCAATAATATTCCTAACGGCAAAAACCATGAAAGAAGATGTCTTACATGGCTTCAAACTAGGCGCAGACGATTATATACCCAAGCCTTTTAACTCGGAGGAGCTTCTATACAGAATTCAGGCCATTCTAAAGCGGTCTACCAAACAACCGGACCCCAAAGATGACCAAAAAGAGTTTCTCTTCGGCGAATACCACTTCAACTATCCTCTTCGGATTCTTACCTATAATGGCACCACAGATCAACAGGATGAAAACCAATGGAAGCTAAGCCCAAAGGAAGCAGAACTCTTGCGACTTTTCTGTAAGTACTTGAATGATGTAATGCCTCGCTCCGAAGCCCTTACTAAAATCTGGAACGAGGACAACTACTTCACTGCCCGATCCATGGATGTCTTTGTTACAAAACTCCGTAAATACCTTTCAAAAGACCCCAATATTGAAATTGCTAATATTCATGGAAATGGTTTTCGCCTGTTAATAAAAGATAAAAACTCCTAATCACCAACGCTGAAAAGCGGGCTCAGTAAATAAACAAAAACTACTTCACCTCCCTACCACCCCACCCACAAGAAATTAAAAATTCCCCGTCCCGATTTCAGCTAACCCTGAATTATCGGGACTTTTTTTTGGAGTGCTTACACAAAAATAGGCCACCTCTGTAAACACAGAGATGGCCCATTTTTATATTTCACCAATAATAGGGTGACTCCTATACTATCGCTGTACGGCAATGCGACGAACAGCAGTCTGGTTATCCATACGAACACGAACCGTGTACATTCCTGGAGCAGCTGTGCTCAGGTCAATTACCTGATTTACATTCGTAGTTTTACCAGCCTGTAGCGTGCTAACTACTTGACCAAGGGTGTTAACAACCTCAATCTGAACATCAGCAGCTTGCTGTAACGACATATTTACATTCAACAAGCCAGTAGTTGGGTTCGGCGTCAAGCTCAATGACTTAACAGATGCTGGATCCGTAGTTCCAACTGTGATGTCCAATACAAAGTCATCTGCACATCCAGATGGATCGCTGATCGTAACGGTATAAGCTACGTTTGGAACGTTTGTAAGACTAGAGGAAGTAGATCCATTGCTCCAGTTAAACTGGTACAAAGAAGGATCTTCTAACGCACCAGGCAAACCACCAGCAGCCTCAATTTCAATATTCACATTTCCAGGAGTTGATCCAGGAGAAGAGAAGGAGAATGCAACAATTGGCTCCAATTCTGGTAGAATAGTAAGCTGATGAGACTCACCAACATAGAAGCATCCACCATCGATATTGATATTGAAAATACGAGAAACTCCAGCTGGATCAATCAAGGTACCACCACCCACAACAACAGAAGTCAAGTAGTAAACCCCTGGAGGGAATGCAGAACCATCATTTGGTAAGTTAACCAAAATTACGGTCGGACTTGCTGTAGTTGAAGCTATACCAGGGATAGTTCCAGGCCATACATTCGGAGATAATGGCTCAGTTGAAATACACCAAATATGACCTGCAATCGGACCCTCGTTAGGAATAGTGTAAGAAGCTGGATCCACAGCCATCAAACCTGTTAGGTTATCACCAAAGCAAAGGAAACCATCGTTGTTCAAAGAATTGGCGCCTACCTGACCTTGGCTGCAATCAACAGATGCAAACTGCTGGATGTCCAAACAGTAAGTACCGTTCAAGCCATTGTAAGAGTCCACCATCAAGTAGTAAGTAACGCCAGCCTCAGCAACAAACGTAATGGTAGAGCTCAAGTCAGAACCAGAAACGTCATCGTTGCAAGCCTCTGGAACTAGGTTGCCACAATCACCACTGTATAATGCAAATTGAGTATCATTGTCAGCGATTGGAGTGCTACCACAAGCTTTTGACTTAATGTTGTAGGTGTTACCATCACCAACGAATGTGAACCAGTGTGTGTTCTGAAGTGGATCTGCTCCAAAGTGGCAGTCAATCCCTGCAGTCGGATCACTTGGATCCAACGTCGCGGTAGTAATATTGTATGGTCCAACCGTAGTTACTACTCCTGGTGCATTACCCGTTGCAGCGGTGATATCCACTGCGGTACCGCAACCGTCTGCATTGAATACAATTGCTGGTAATTGGATATACTCAACATCATCTACATAATACAATGTGTTACCATTTGTACCATAGAAATCAATACCACCTAGATTCTTTGGATAAGACATCTTCTTAACCAAAGTGCCATTAATCGTCAAAGACATCAAGTTGTTGTCTAAGTCAATTTCATGCTTTACATCAAACCACTGTCCGTATGGGTAAGAGAAACTAGCCAAAGAAGCACCTGCTCCAATCTGGATATTGCCTTGTCCTCCAACTCCAAAGAAAACGTCCAAGTTCCAGTCGCCAGCACCAATCGGAACTACGTTCTGAATATTGTAGTAGCCTTCCTTACCATTTGGCAAGTACATCTTCCAGTTCAATGCATACCGACCAGAAGTCTTGTTGCCCAAGTTAAGAACC
>CANHDG010000018.1 GCA_947459365.1 Saprospirales bacterium | reverse complement strand
GCCATTGGCTGTGCATTTGCCGGTCTTTGCTACGCTGAATTTGCAGCGATGATCCCAATTGCAGGTTCTGCTTATACGTATGCGTATGCGACCATGGGTGAATTAATGGCTTGGGTCATTGGCTGGGCGCTGGTGATGGAATATGCCTTAGGGGCTGCCACCGTTTCCATTGCATGGAGTGAATATTTGAATAATTTATTGGGGGGGGCAATCCCTTATGAATGGTGCCACTCGCCCTTAGAGCACGTCAACAGGGTGATGGGGGATGCCTTGCTGCAATTTCCTGCGGACATGGTAGCGAAGGCCCAGCATGGGGTGTTGCTATTGAGCGATGCTGATTTGGCTGCATTGCCAGCGAACTTGCAGGCTTTGGTCGTGACCCAGTCTGGCCTCATTAATGCACCTTCGTTGTTAATTCTCTTGGCATTGACCTTGTTGTTGATCAAGGGTACGCAGGAATCTGCGTTGGTGAATGGCGTGATTGTATTCATCAAAGTGGCGATTGTGTTGGTATTTATTGTGGTTGGTTGGGGATACATTAACCCTGAAAACCACACGCCTTACATGATTCCTGCCGGCGTTGAGGGCCATGAAGGAGTCTTCAAACATGGTTGGGGTGGTGTCCTAGGGGGTGCTGCTATTGTTTTCTTTGCATTTATTGGATTCGATGCGGTTTCTACTGCTGCACAGGAGGCTAAGAATCCTCGTCGGGATATGCCGATTGGCATTTTAGGTTCTTTGGTGGTTTGCACGATATTATATGTGTTGTTTGCACATGTATTGACGGGAGTGGCCAACTGGCAGGAATTCAAGTTAGCGGGCAAGGAGGCTTCAGTTGCCTATGCCATTGAGAAGTACATGCATGGATTTGATTGGTTGGCTACTGCCGTTACGGTGGCGATTTTGGCGGGCTTTTCTTCGGTTATTCTGGTTATGTTGATGGGGCAATCTCGGGTGTTTTACTCCATGTCTAACGATGGCTTATTACCGAAAGCGTTCTCTGAATTACATCCAAAGCACCGTACACCATTCAAGGCCAACTGGATCTTGTTTGTATTTGTTGGTTTGTTTGCGGCATTTGTGCCTGGAAGTATGGCGGGTGATTTGACCTCGTTTGGCACCCTTCTTGCGTTTGTTCTGGTAAGCCTTGGGGTATGGATTATGCGCCGGAGTGAGCCAAATGCGGATCGACCATTCAAAACACCATTGGTTCCTTTGGTTCCAATATTGGGTGCGTTGATTTGTTTGGGAATGATTGTTGCATTGGATCATGTCACTTTGATTACGGCTTTGATCTGGATGGTGGTCGGTCTTTTGGTGTACTTTGGTTACAGCCGCCACCACAGTAAGCTTCAGGAGTAAAAGAGTCTATTTTCTGGAATAAAAAAAACGCTCATCTGCTTTTTGGCGGATGAGCGTTTTTATTTTTAGAAAAAAAGCCTAATAGCGTACGACTTGTTCTTGGAAAAGTTCGTTCTGAAGTCCTCTGATCTGCATGGTAACTACTGGTCGGTCTTGGTTCCACTGCACCTTAAGAATTCCAAAGTTGCGTTTTACCTGCATTTCTCCTACTCGGTACCGGTTGGGTTCGTCCTTGGTGCTTCGGATATGCGTGAGCCCACTGGAGGTAAAATCATAAAGTGGGTAAGGAAGGCCTTGAATATCCATTCTGGAGATTTCGGCCATGTGCCGGTCGCCTGTAAGCATCAGAAGATTTCGGGGTTGGACCTGATGGATCAGCGACAACAGTCGTTTTCGAGAGGCTGGGAAGTTACTCCATTTCTCATAGGCGTGTTCATCTGGTAAGATTTGAATACTGCTACAAAGTAGGTGTAAGTTAGCTGTGCTATTGCGTAGTTCGGCTTCCAGCCATTTCCATTGTTCTTCTCCTAGAATATCGCCCTCCAGATTAGGCAGGTAGCGGCGTTGTTTGGTAGGGTCCGCCTGTAATGAATCGCGGAAGTAGCGAGTGTCCAGTACGATAACTTTTACGGATTGAGGGGAGGTTCCGAAGGTGTAAGACTGGTAGGCTCCTTCTCGTCGGCGAACGGTGGCTCTTAAGGGTACATCTAGGAAATCAAGCAGGATTTTCTTGGATTGCTTTTTAAATGGATAGGTGCTTCCGGCATCGTTTGCGCCGTAATCATGGTCGTCGTAAACACCAATTACCTGGGTTGATTGGCGAAGGTTTTTGTAGCCCGGGTGGTTTTTTTGGGTCTTGTACATTTTTGCCAGAGCACGCATATCAGTGGTGTCTCCGTAAATGATATCGCCCAGCCATATCCAAAGTTGTGGATGATTGGCCGATACGGATTCCCAGATATTTTGGGGTTTGTCTAGTTTATTGCAGGATCCGAAAGCGATAATGGACGGGGCTGTCAGCGTATCGATGGCTTTGGATAGGAAGTAATCGGCATCGGAGGTGTACTCCTCTTGGTTCGCTGCTTCCCCTGAAATGGGAACTGACCTGGGCGTTAGTACATCTTCACCTGCTTGTCCGGACAGGAAATGGCAGCTGAAAAGCAAAAAGGCGCTAGTAAGGAGGCGCTGTTGGATTGGATTCAGTGAAAACCTTTTCATCTTCCAGTAACGATTTGGTTTTGAATTTATTTTTTAGGTGAGTGTGCAGTACAAAAAAAAGAGTGATGGGGATTACCCGATCACTCCTTTGCTTAATTGTATTCAACTGAAGTTACTATCGTCCAAAGCAAGGTATTTAGGATGGATTGAAACCGTATTGAGAGAGAATTCGCTCTTTCAATTCCTTGCGCGCAAAGAAAATACGGCTTTTGACGGTACCCAATGGAAGATCCAATTCGTCAGCGATTTCTTGGTATTTGAAACCTTCAAAATGCATCACAAAAGGAACTTTGGTGCTATCGTCCAACACTTCCAACATACTGTTTAACTCCTTCATCATGATGCTACCCTCGGCAGAGTTCGGAATCGCATGAGATCCTGAATTAAGGTAGTACTGATTGTCGGTGGTATCCAGTACGGTATTGGCCTTGATTTTTTTACGATAATTATTGATGAAGATATTCTTCATAATAGTGAACATCCAAGCCTTAAAATTGGTGTCAGGCTGGAATTTATCGCGGTTGGAAAGCGCCCTGAATGCCGTCTCTTGATAAAGATCTTTTGCATCCTCTGAGTTTTTAGTCAGGTTGTAAGCAAAAGAGTGCAAAACGGAGGCCAACCCACTCAACTTGGTATTAAATTCAATAGAGGTCATGGCTGCTTACTTTGTTGATGTTGATTAACAGTACAAAGGTAATCAATTGTGTTTAACTTTTAGTTAAAATATATTAAACGTTTTGTGAAAAAAAATTGAATCTCCGATCTATTTCAAAAAATAATATACAAAATATTGATAATCAATATATAAATTATTTAGATTCTATCTATGAAAAAATAAAGTTTCAGAAAAAAATGAAAATTGATGAAGGGTTTTGTCTAAAAGTAGCACAAAACAGCTTATGTAGACATAGGGATTCCTGGCAAATTCCTTGCCTGGCTGTTTAAAAATGTCAAAATGGCAGTGAATTAGGAGAGTGCGCTCAGGAGTAGCTCCAGGTCTGTCCAGCTATTCCAATCCCGCGCATACAAGAAGTTAAGGCGGCCGATGATTTCTTGTTCAAGTTCCGCTTCTTTTTTAGAGGGGGTGGTATTGAAAACCCCCTGTTTAAGGACAGGCAATGTTTTTACATCTGGGTGTGGCGCGTATCCAATCCAGGATTTTTGTCCACGAAATACTACCCACCAGTTTTGTAGTACAGCATGGTATTTTGCTCCGAAAAAAGGACAAAACGGCAGAAATGGTAAGATCAATAGGCAGAAACCCATATCCAGCATTCGCTTTCGTTTCTTTTGGCCGGGTTGATTGATAGCATATTGAATGTCGATGGTGTAGAGCTCTCCTGGCTCATTTTTATTACTGCTTCCAATAATACTAAGGCTTTCTTCAGGCAGTATTTTATAATCGATCGAAGGGCCCAAGACGGACATCCAGCGAAGGATCTCTTTGGAGGGGATGTCTTTAGAGCAAAAGATGATTTCATCTGCTTTAAAGATGCGGGTGATTTCGTCGAGCCGATCTGTTTTTGGGGTTTTGTGGACGATGTTTTTTCGGACGCCTGCCTTATTGAGTAATGTTTCTGCCCGTTCGCATTCTTCTTGGCTGCCCACCATGAGCATATTTTTGATCCTGTCTTTTCCAATGCGCAGGTTATTGTAGTCCCGAAAGTGCAGCAGGGCCCTCCAGCCAATCAATGCGAATACGGACCAAGCTGCTCCCAGCACAATCAATGCTCTAGAAGGTCGATAGGCTAGATCTAGGAAACCGTAGATCGCAGCGAGTAACAGCGTACCAATTCCTAGTGCTCGCACTAAACGCCGCAGGTCATACGGTTCCTCATATCCTCCATGTAACCAAATGGTGGCAATCCAGACACTTGTGTACAAAGGGAAATTGACCCAAACTAGAGGTGGTTTAAAGTAGTTGGGGTCTTGGTAGAAATAAAGTGCCCAGAAATCCTTTAGCAGCAGTAAACCGAGGAAGATAAGTATGGCGTCGGACAGGGGTAGGCGAACTCGCTTGATAAGGTTGGCCACGAGGGTGATTCCTGCTCTGAGCCAGATAGCGACCTGAAGCATCCCAACAAACCACTTAGCTCCTCTACCAGTGAAGTGTTTATTGGCGAAGATAATCATCGCCTGGTAAAAGGTTTTGACGTAGTTAAGACTTCCTTTTTTGGTGCTTTCTCCTTTATAATGGATGATTTTGGTGTCGGGCAGGTAATAGTTTTCGAAGCCTGCCTTTTTAATTCGGTAAGAGAGGTCTATATCCTCTCCATACATAAAGAAGGCTTCATCTAGCAATCCGGCTTTGTCTAAGGCTGTTCTTCGCATAAACATGAAGGCGCCTGCCAGTACATCTACAGGGTGTGTTTCTTCCGCGCTCAGGTGGCCCAAGTAGTATTGATTGAACCGCGGGCTTTTAGGGAAGAGCGCATGTAGTCCCACGGTTTTACAGAAGGAAACCCAGGGAGATGGGAATCCCCGTTTACTTTCGGGGAGGTATTTGCCAGACCCATCCAGCATTTTAACGCCGACGGCCCCAGCTTTTGGGTGGGCATCCATAAATTCAATACAAGTGGAGAAGGTATTTTCCTCCACCAGTGTATCTGGATTAAGCAGCAGGATATATTCTCCAGAACAAGCACGTATGGCTTGGTTATTTGCGGTGGCGAATCCAGTATTTTGGGTATTGGCAATTAGGTGAACTTGTGGGAATTTCGCGCGCACCATTTCTACGGAATCATCTGCTGAGTTATTGTCTACGACCCATAATTCCCCATCCAAGCCTTGTAGCGCCCGTTGGGCGGACAGGAGGGCTTGTTCAAGGAAATAGCGAACATTGTAATTGACAATAATAACAGATAACTTCATGCCGGATGTGGCGGCAAAAATGCGATGAATTGCCGGCTTTGGGGTATTTTTGAGGAATAAATTTATTGAAGGGTATCACTGCTGGGGGGAGAGGCCGGGGATACTGTCGAGAATTTTGCCAAGACTTTCTCGATTTGATCTTTCCAGACTTGGTAGGCGGTGGTATTCAGGAGGCCGTTCTCATCAGCGTACCTTGGGTGTAAGTTGCCAGAGGAATCGGTAAGTTGGTGGTAGAGGTTTAGGTATTGGGTTCCGGTGGTACGGGCAATTTGCTCTAAACGGATATTGAGTTCTAAAATCCGTTGGTTGTGAAGGCTGCCGGAGGAATAGGGTTGTTGGAGAGGAGGAAGGCTGGTAATCACCACGAGGGTAGATGGGGAGCCTTTTTGGATGGTTTTTACCAATTCGAAATACGATTTTTCAATTTGGTCGAAGGGTTTATCCAGGAGTAGGTCTTGCATTCCTACACAGAGGAATACTATGGAGGGTTGATGTCGAATTACTTCGGGTAATCTGGCTTGTACTCCTTGGACCAGGTCGTTGTTAATTCCACGATTGAGAACGGGTGTTCTTTCTGGTAGAAATTCTTGCCATTCCGCTTGGGCGATATAGGTATCTCCCAGTAGTACCACTGGGTTGGCTTGGAGGGGTAGTTCAAGGAAGAGATTAGCGCGTTGGTGGTACTGATTTTGTTCAGACTGGTTGAAGAGAAGGCGCAGTTGGTTCCATCCACCGGCTCGTACCAATAGGTATCCGAGCAGGGCGGTTAGAATTGAATTTAGGAGGATGGAGGTGACGAGCGTTTTACGCATCCTAGTTGGGTACTGTCCGGCCGGTTCTTCATGGAGCGTCAAAGCGATATCCGAAGGAAGATGCCGGCCGGGCAGGTTGGTCGTTGGTTAGTCCTTTACGGGCATGGGCACGTAGAGTTCACCATTTAGAATATTTCGGGAAATAACAATTTTTTGCACTTCGGAGGTGCCTTCGTAGATTTGGGTGATTTTGGCATCGCGCATTAGGCGTTCTACGTGGTATTCTTTCACGAAGCCGTATCCACCATGAACCTGAACGGCCTCCACGGTATGTTTCATAGCCACATCGGAGGTGTATAGTTTGGCCATTGCAGCGGCTTGGTCGTAGTTGAGGCCTTGGTCTTTCATCCAAGCGGCGCGGTAGACCATCATACGGGCGGCTTCGATTTCGGTGGCCATTTCAGCCAGTTTAAAGGAGATTCCCTGATGTTGGCTGATCGGTTTACCGAAGGCCTCTCGTTCTTTGGAATAGGCAACGGCCAATTCATAGGCGCCTGCAGCGATTCCGAGGGCTTGGGCGGCGATACCGATTCGGCCGCCGGAGAGGGTTTTCATGGCGAATTTAAAGCCGAACCCATCTTCTCCGATCCGGTTTTCTTTGGGCACCTTTACGTCGGTATACATGATGGTATGGGTATCGGATGCTCGGATGCCGAGTTTATCTTCTTTAGCACCGATGACGACGCCTGGCATTTCCCGTTCAACGATCAGGCAGTTAATTCCACGGTGGCCTTTGTCCACATGGGTTTGTGCCATGACTAGATGCAGTTGGGAGGTGCCTCCGTTGGTGATCCAGTTTTTGGTGCCACTCAGTAGGTAGTGGTCGTCCATTTCGACTGCGAGGGTACGCTGGCTAGTGGCGTCGCTTCCGGCTTCTGGTTCAGAGAGGCAAAAAGAGCCGATCCACTCACCGGAGGCCAGTTTGGGTAGGTATTTTCGTTTTTGTTCTTCGGATCCGTAGGTTTCGATTCCCCAGCATACGAGGGAGTTATTGACGGACATGATCACGGAGCAGGAGCTATCCACCTTAGAGATTTCTTCCATGGCGATGACATAGGAGAGGGTATCCATTCCACCGCCGCCGTATTCTGGGCTAACCATCATACCGAGGAAGCCGAGTTCCGCCATTTTACGGATTTCGTCCTTTGGATAGCGCATTTGGGAGTCGCGTTCAATAACGCCTGGTTTCAATTCGTTTTGGGCAAACTGACGTGCAGCTTCGCGCACGGCGATATGTTCTTCTGTAAGTTGAAACATGGTGAGGGCTTGTTTAATTGGTGGCGAAATTACGCTTAAATACCAGAACTGAGCAAGTATTTCAACTGAAAACCTTTGTTGTGGGAGGAAAATACGGTTTACAAATTAGTTAGGGCTTGTAAAAAGAAGAGCGGGAGGATGGTTGTTTTCCATTCTCCCGCTCTGGGGGTATTGATTTGCGAACTGGTTGAGCCAGGCACCTAGAATTTGAGGTGTTTGACGGTGAGTCCGCTATTGATTAGTTGCTTGAGGGAGCTAACGCCCAGGCTCAGGTGGTTTTCCATGAAGTGAGCGGTTACTTTTTTATCACTTGCCTCTGTTTTGATTCCTTCTCTAGTCATGGGCATATCGCTGACGAGGAGCAGGGCGCCTGCGGGCATTTGGTTTTTGAATGCTGCTACGAAGATGGTAGCGGTTTCCATATCGATGGCGATGCAGCGCAGGTCTCGGAGGCGTTTTTTAAAATCTTCCCGGTGTTCCCAGAGCCGTTTATTGGTGGTGTAGACGACTCCTGTCCAGTAATCGCAATCGAAGTCGCGGATGGTGGTGGACACTGCTTTTTGGAGAGCGAAGGCTGGCAGGGCGGGAACTTCTGCGGGTAGGTAGTCATTACTGGTACCTTCACCGCGGATGGCGGCGATGGGAAGAATCAGGTCGCCGACCTGATTCTTCCCTGTCTTAAGACCGCCGCATTTTCCCAAGAAGAGGACTGCTTTGGGGTGAATAGCTTCTAGTAAGTCAACAATCAGACCTGCGTTAGGGCTACCGATGCCGAAGTTGATAATAGTAATATTATCGGCAGTAGCGGCCTGCATTGGTTTGTCTAGCCCTCTGATTTCCACCTGGTGTCGTTCTGCGAACATTTTGACATATCCGGAGAAATTGACCAGCAGGATATATTGGCCGAATTCTTCCAAGGGCATTCCGGTGTACCTGGGGAGCCAGTCGCGCACGATGTTGGCTTTTTGCTCCTTTTCTTGTTCGAAATTTTGGATTTCGAGACGATCCAGATCAGATTGAGAGAGAGACAAAGATTTATTGACGGGTTCGTTCATTATTTTCCGAGCACTTTTTTGACTGTTGCGCCGATTTGTGCTGGGCTGTGGACGACATGGATTCCATTTTCTTCCATGATGGCCATTTTAGCGGCGGCGGTATCTTCGGCGCCGCCGACGATTGCACCTGCGTGGCCCATTTTTCGGCCTTTTGGAGCGGTTTGACCGGCGATAAATCCGATGACTGGTTTTTTATTACCATTGGCGCGGATCCAGCGAGCTGCTTCAGCTTCCAGACCTCCTCCGATTTCACCGATCATAATGATAGCTTCGGTTTCGGGGTCATTCATGAACAGTTCAACGGCTTCTTTAGTGGTAGTTCCGATGATGGGGTCTCCTCCGATTCCGATGGCGGTAGAGATGCCCAAGCCAGCTTTAGCTACCTGGTCGGCAGCCTCATAGGTAAGAGTACCGGATTTAGATACTAGGCCGATGCTTCCTTTTTTGAAGACGAAGCCTGGCATAATGCCCACTTTTGCTTCATCGGGGGTAATAACTCCTGGGCAGTTGGGTCCGATTAGTCGGCAATCTTTTCCTTGGAGGTAGGCTTTGGCACGCACCATATCTTGTACAGGGATACCTTCTGTGATGCAAACGATCACTTTGATACCTGCTTGAGCTGCCTCAATGATGGCATCAGCGGCAAATGCAGGTGGTACGAAGATGATGGAAACATCAGCGTTGGTACGCTTTACGGCATCTTCAACGGTGTTGAATACAGTGCGGTCTAGGTGTGTTTGGCCACCTTTTCCGGGGGTGACGCCACCAACCACATTGGTTTTGTATTCAATCATTTGTTGAGCGTGGAAGGTCCCTTCTTTTCCGGTGAACCCCTGAACGATAATACGGGAGTGTTTGTTGACTAAAACAGACATTGATAGCTGGCTATAAAAAAAGGTTAAGGTTGAGCGATGAATATTTATTTTGCAGGTTGAAGAATGAAAACATCTTCGTTTGCGTTTCGCATAAAGTAGTGTTCTCTAGCGTAGTTTTCCCGGGTGAGGTCAAAGTCTTCTGCTTCTTCTTTGGCTTCTTTTATTTTTTGTTGATAAAAGAGGCGGTCGTTTTCAAGTCGTAGCAGCGCTCGGCGTAATTTGATTTGCGTCCACACATCGTGTTTATCGATTAACAGGAGGATCATCAAAAAGACAAATCCAGCCAAATAGTATCGATTTTGGAGTGGCCTTGGCAGGCGTCGATGGATGGACTGCCAGGGGTTGGACGTTAGAGCCATGTGCACTTTTTTTTACGTGGGTCAAAAGTACGTTATTTTTTGCAATGCGCTGCAGTGCTCAAATAAAACCGTGCTTTTTAAAGTGTATAGCTATGTTTTCCCTAGCGTTTTAACTTAAGGACAACAAGAATGGGGTGGTGTATAGTTCTGCTTTTTAGCCCAATTGGTCAATGGCAGAGCAGAGCCGGTCGAAGATGACCTCGATTTCTCCCATGCCAGGGATGCTATGGCTTTTATCTTGTTGAGCGTAATATTCGAAGACGGGAGTAGTTTCGTTCTTATACACCTGAATTCGTTTTCTAACTATGCTTTCATCGTTGTCATCGGGTCGTCCGGAGGTAATGCCCCTGTTCAGGATCCGTTGTACGATTTCCTCATCATCTACTTCGAGTGCGATCAGCCCAGCGATAGCGGTATTCATCTCGGCTAGCAGGGCGTCGAGTGCTTCCGCTTGAGGGATGGTACGGGGGAAACCATCAAAAATAAACCCTTTTGCTTCGGGATGGGCTTCCACTTTGTTTCGCAGCATTCCGATGGTGACCTCATCAGGTACTAGTTTTCCTTCAGCCATGAACGCTTTGGCCTGCAGTCCAAGTGGCGTATTGTTCCCCATTTCATAGCGGAACAGGTCCCCGGTACTAATATGTACGAGGTGGTATTTTTCGATTAATTTTGCCGCCTGAGTGCCTTTGCCGGAGCCTGGCGGGCCAAAAAGTATCAAATTCTTCATGTGCTGAAAAGAATAAGTAAAAGTGGTTAAGGTTGATTGCTCACCGGACCAGCCTGCATTGGTCAGGTGTGCTGTTGGGATCGTTTGGGGATCGTTGAAAGCGATCATTAGCGAAGGGTATTTTGGGGAAATAAGCGCCCAGAAGCCTTAACTATCCACCCCTTTTAGGCCCCACACTAGCCGCCACAAAATTAGAACAGTAAAGTACTTTATTTGGTTATTTTAAGGTTCTTTTTATAAAACAGAATAAAAATAAAGAAATAAATCTTGCCTTACCTAAAAAGTAGGATTTTTCACTGTAATTAGTATATAATTTTATTTCAAGGGCTGGACTGCTTGTGTTTTTGTTTGCTTAGGAAGTTCAGATTTTTTAAATTATTGAGTAATTGACTTTGTGTTAGTGAGTAGTGTAAGTGTATGACGGGTGTTCAGGAACGTACTTAGGAAAAAATGGATATTATTTTTTGGGTTTGCGTTCGGATCATGCAATAGGCGATTGTGTTTTTGGGGCTTACTTACCGCAGTTGGACCTGTCAGTGCGCATCCTGTTCTCACCTTGTTTTTCTTTGTTAGGTATCGGCGATACAATAGGTTAGGGAGTAGCACTTAACTCCTTATGAGGGCTGGGTTCACCAGAAACAAGAGGGCCCGCCAGATCAGCAATTGTAGCGGGCCCTAAGGGTTTGTGTGAGGAACGGGTTGTTTAGGGGTTGAGGGCTTCCCAAAGGGTGTCCTTGAGCTGTTGGATATTTTTTCCTGTGACGGAAGAGATAAACAAGGCTGGAATTCCTTTTGGGAGTGTTTTTCTCAGCATTTTTTCCAGGTCCGCATCGATCAAGTCAGACTTAGTAATCGCGAGCAAGCGCGGTTTATCGAGCAGGTCGGGGTTAAATTCCTTGAGTTCGTTGATCAAGATTTTGTATTCTTGGGAGAGGCTTCGGTCGGTATCTGCTGGAATCATGAAGAGCAGGACACTATTTCGTTCGATGTGTCGGAGGAATCGGTGCCCGATTCCCTTTCCGAGGTGGGCTCCTTCGATGATTCCGGGGATATCGGCGAGGACGAAATTTTGGCCAGGCCGTACCGAGACGATACCCAGTTGAGGAACCAGGGTAGTGAAAGGGTAGTCACCGATTTTAGGTTTTGCGGCGCTGACTGCGCTAAGCAGAGTGCTTTTCCCGGCATTGGGGAATCCGACCAGTCCGACGTCTGCCAGCACTTTAAGTTCGAGGATTATCCAGCGTTCGGTGGCGGGTTCTCCTGGTTGTGCGTATCGAGGAGTTTGGTTGGTGGAGGATTTGAAAAAGTTATTTCCTTTTCCGCCCCGCCCTCCGCTCATTAGGATTTTTTTATCGTCTTTTTCGGTAATTTCGAGCAGTATTTCACCGGTTTCGGCGTCTTTAGCGACGGTTCCCAGGGGGACTTTAACGATGATATCTTTTCCATCTGAGCCTGTTTTGAGACCTCCTGACCCTCCTTTGCCGTCTTCTGCGAAGATATGTTTGGTGTATTTGAGGGAGAGGAGGGTCCATTCCTGAGGTTCTGCTTTAAGGATGATGTGACCGCCTCGACCGCCGTCGCCACCATCGGGTCCGCCTTTAGGCGTACCGGGGCCTCGGAAGAAGTGGGTAGATCCGGCACCGCCTTTTCCGGTGCGGAAGAATATTTTGACGTAGTCTACGAAATTTTGTTCAGCCATAAAGGTTGTTTAGGCAATAAGTGCGTCCAGGACGGTTTTTGCGGCGATAAAAATGGTTTCTCTGCCCTCTTTGGTCACGAATGAATCAGGGTCATCTTCTTCTTCGAGGACCGCTTCTTCTAAGAATGCGAGTAAATCTTCTTGTGGGTAGCCTTCAAAGAAAGGGTCAAGGCGGTCCCGGAATTTTTTACCGGGGGCTTCTTCCAGGATACCGTAGTTTTTTTCTTCCAATTCACCGATAAGCTCCTCGCCAACGGGTTCTGTGGAGCCATTTACTCGCTCAAAGGAGATCCAGGCGATGAGACAGAGGTATTGAAGAAATCCTTTTTCATCCTCTGTAAGTAGGTGGAAGTTTTCTTCGTTAAACAGGTAGGCGAGTACAACTGGTTGGGCTTGCGCGAAGGCCTCCATTTTCAGTTCATAGAGTTCTTCTTCCAGCTCATCCAGTTCATCGATGACGGCGTCTATGACTTTTTCAGAAACAAATTTCATGTATAGTAAAGGTAATGTGGGTACAAAGGTAGGAATAAAACCGCAAACGAATCGAAATTAAGCAGGATAGGCAGGTGGGAAAAGGTTGCTTGGATCAAATAATATTTTGTTAAAATTTTAAAAAAAATTTGGTGGGTTCTGGTACTCGCCCTACATTTGGCTTTACAAACAGCGAGTTATTCGTTTTTCTTTCATAAAAACTCATTTTGCTTATAGATTATAACTTGTACACGCCATTCAGATCTTAACGATTCGTGGTTTCACTAACCAACTGTTGGAATATGCAAGTTATGCCTATGCTCACCGATCAAGAGTTGATCGCTCGCTATTCAGAAGGAGACGAGAAGTCTTTTGAAATTCTGCTCCACCGCTACAAGTCCAAGATCTACACTTCCATTTATTTGTTTGTGAAGGATCATGCGCAGGCGGAGGATATTTTCCAGGAAGTTTTCATTAAAATTATTGACACCTTGCGCCGTGGCAAATACAACCACGAGGGTAAGTTCGTACAATGGGCTATGCGCATTGCGTACAATATGTGTGTGGATCACCACCGTCGCAACAAACGACGGGCGCATTTGAATCCTACCGACGACTTCGATATTTTTGATGTGTTGATGCATTCGGACGACAGTCCTGAGCAGGTGATTATTCGCAGTGAGGTGCACGATCGAATCCGTCATTTAGTGGATGCGTTGCCAGAGGAGCAGCGGGAGGTGGTGATATTGCGCCACTATGCGGATATGAGTTTCAAGGAAATTGCCGGTTTAACGCGGGTAAGTATCAATACAGCATTAGGAAGGATGCGGTACGCTTTGATTAACATCCGCAGGATGATGGCGGAGAAGGAAGTGGTATTGCAATAAGACATAAAAACACCAAACACAAGCTGCAAGGCTACTAGAAGGCCTGCTCGTCGAATTGATGGGCAGGCTTTTGTATTTTGATACTATAACCCCGGAGCTGCTAGGCAGCCCCGGAGTGGAGTGGACGTGTTTAGTACGTGCGGCTACAAGAGTCCACCGGGAATAAATGCGCTGCTTACGGCTTCCTGTTTTTAGTTGGAATTGACTGGTCTAGCGTTGCATAATGGGAAAATAGGGTTTTATGTTTTTTTAAATATTTTCTTGATTTTGCTTTTTTTCGCTGAAATGAATCCTACCTTTGCGCTATAAATAATTAAACAACCTAAAAAATACTGATTGTTTTCTATCAAAGAGTATTTTTTCGCTAGTTTTTAGGTCTATTGTAGAATACTACAGGAAACACCTTTTCTTTTTTTATCACTTTCCCTTCACACATAACTTATTTTTATGTCACTTTCTCGATTTAACGCATTACAGAATATGGCCAATCGGCCGGAAACTTTTTTATGGGAGGAGGAGCGCGATGCTATCAGTATTGCCTCGTACTTTGGTGAGAATGTCTTTGGTGATGAGGCCATGAAAAAACACCTTTCTGAGGCTGCTTATCAAAGTGTTAAGGAGGCCAATTTAAGTGGAAAAAAATTGACGAAAAGTGAGGCTGATATTATTGCAGTTGGTATGAAAGAGTGGGCACAGGAGAAAGGCTGCACGCACTTTGCGCATTGGTTTCAGCCATTGACGGGTAAAACAGCGGAAAAGCATGACTCTTTTTTTACGATGACTCACGATGGTCGTGTAATTGAAGAGTTTACAGGTTCTGCACTCGTTCAACAAGAACCTGACGGATCCTCCTTTCCTTCTGGTGGTATGCGCAGTACTTTTGAAGCGCGTGGTTACACCGTTTGGGATCCAACCAGCCCTGCTTTTTTGATGGAATCGGGGGATGGTAAGACCCTTTGTATTCCTACAACGTTCGTAACCTATGGAGGGGATGCACAGGATTACAAGTTGCCCCTGCTTCGTTCACACACGTTGTTGGACAAGGCAGCTGTCCCGGTTTGCCAATTGTTTGATAAGGATGTAACAAAAGTAACCGCGACTTTGGGATGGGAACAGGAATATTTTTTGGTGGATGAAGCTTTGTTTAATGCTCGCCCGGACTTGGTTATGACAGGGCGTACCCTTTTAGGGCGTTCTGCGGCGAAGAACCAGCAATTGGAAGACCATTATTTCGGATCTATTCCAGAGCGTGTGTATGCCTACATGCGTGATTTGGAAACGGAGTGCCACAAATTGGGGATTCCTGTTCGGACACGGCACAACGAGGTGGCTCCTGGTCAGTACGAGGTTGCGCCCATTTTTGAAGAAATAAATGTTGCGGTAGACCACAATCAGTTGTTGATGGACGTCATGGAGCGGGTTTCTCGCCGGCACCATCTTCGGGTGTTGTTGCATGAGAAACCCTTTGCTGGGATCAACGGTTCTGGTAAGCACAATAACTGGAGTATGAGCACGGACACCGGGATCAATTTGCTTTCACCTGGGAAGGATCCGGCCAAAAATCTACGGTTTTTGACCTTTTTTGTCAATACTATTATGGCGGTGCACAAGTATGCCGATCTATTGAGGGCGTCTATTGCACACGCGGGTAATGACCATCGTTTAGGAGCGAATGAAGCTCCCCCTGCCATTATTTCGGTGTTTATTGGGGAGGCCTTGACCAAGTTATTGAATCAGATTGCTAATGGTAAGAAGACGGATGATGCAGCGGTGAAGCGTGCTATTGACTTGATTGCCAAGTTACCTAACTTGGAGATGGACAACACGGATCGTAACCGCACTTCTCCATTCGCATTTACAGGGAATAAATTCGAGATACGTGCGGTGGGTAGTAGTCAAAACTGTGCGGGTCCGATGACGGTGATGAACACCATGATGGCGGTTCAACTCATGGACTTTAAGGGAGATGTGGACAAGCATATTGCTAAGGGCCTGGATCAGGAGGAAGCCATTTTGATGGTGGTCAAGAACTATATCCGCAAGTCAAAGAATATTCTTTTTGAAGGAAATAACTATTCGGATGAGTGGAAGGAAGAAGCAAAGGAGCGTGGTTTGAATAATTTTACGGCTACTCCGGAGGCTTTGGATGTTTTGGGTTCCAAAACAGCGGCCGAGTTATTTGGCCGTGCTGGGGTAATGAACGCCCGTGAATTGGATGCCTTCTACCTCGTTCAGTTGCATAATTATGTTACCAAGATGAACATTGAGGCGAACACTTTATTGGAGTTAATTCATTCTTTTGTGTTCCCAGCGGCTGTTCGCCAGCAAACGGAGTTAGCTCAGAACGTAGCGGCCTTGAAGTCTATTGGTATGGAAGATGCGGCGGAGCCCCAGCGAGATTTGTTGAAAGAACTGACCAAATTAATGAATACGATCAAGGAGGGTGCGCACAAATTGGAGAAGTCTTTGGAAAAAGCGCACCATGCGGACTCTGTTCGGGAGGAGGCAGATATATTTTGCCATAAAGTCAAGCAGCACATGGAGACGGTTCGCACGGCAGCGGATGCATTGGAAGGCATTGTTGATGACCAATACTGGCCCTTGGTTAAGTACCGGGAGCTGTTGCGGGTTTGATAGTAGGATCTAAAAATAAAAAAGGTCGGGCACGTTGTGCACCGGCCTTTTTTTTGGTAAAAAAAATAGCCGCGATCAAGGGTGTTGTTCGCGGCTATAGTTTTTTTATTGGGCGCTATGCCAGGCGCACTTTTAGGTGGAGGGATGCCTCGTCATTGAGTTCGATGGTTTCCCAAGGTCCTTCAGTTGTGAGCTGTAGGGTATTTGCTAGTACTTCTTGTTGGATGTATTCACCGAAGCGAAGTACTGCCTGTTCGATGGCTGGGTGTGGTTCCAGCTCTATTTCGATTCGATCGGTGACATTGAAGTTTTTCTCTTTTCGTAGGTTTTGGATTCTGTTGACGAGGTCCCGAGCGGCTCCCTCTGCTAGGAGTTCGTCGGTGAGTTGAACATCCAATGCTACGGTGAGCGGTCCATCGCTGGCTACTTTCCAGCCGGGAAGGTCTTCTGTAGTGACCAATAGATCGTCTGGAGTGATGGTGTAGGGGCTTCCATTTGCCAGGATTTCGGTTTGCCCTGCTTTTTCCAGCGCATTGATTTGCTCGTTGGAAAAGGCGGCGATGGCGTCGGCGGCGGCTTTCATATCTTTACCCAGTTGAGCGCCCAGGGTTTTGAAATTGGCTTTAGCTGCTTTTTTCAGGAGGCCGGAGGCATCGGTAATGTATTCGATTTGCTTGACGTTGATTTCGGAGAGAATCAGTTCTTTTACCCCTTCTACTTCTGCAATAAAGGCTTCATCTAGTACTGGCAGCAGTACTTTCTGGAGTGGTAAGCGGACGCGCAGTTTTTCCTTTTTACGGATACTTAGGGCTAGGGAGCAGATACGCTGAGCGTAGTCCATTCGTTTTTCCAGTGCGGAGTCTACTTTTGATGCGTCTGGTTGTACCAAATCCGTTAGGTGTACAGAAGCTGGCTGGGTGGATTCGTTGGTGGAACGGAGTGCTTCGGTAAGGTTGCGGTACATCCAGTCGGAGAAGAAGGGAGCCAAGGAAGAAGCCAACTGTGCAGTGACAAGCAAGCATTCGTAAAGGGTTTCATAGGCAGCCTGTTTATCAGCATTGAGTTCACCCCGCCAGAAGCGTCTTCTGGAGAGGCGTACGTACCAGTTGGACAGGTGTTCATCAACGAAGGTCTCGATTAATCGGGCGGCGCGGGTGGGTTCGTATTGATCCATTTCCTGCCGGTACCCTTCGACCATGGAATACAGTTTGGAGATAATCCAGCGGTCTAGTTCGGAGCGTTGCTGGTAGGGAATCTTTTTGGATTCCTGCATTTTCCACTGGTCTAGGTTGGCGTAGAGTGCGAAGAAGTTGTAGGTGTTAAAGAGTGTTCCGAAGAATTTATTTCGGGTTTCGAGGATTCCCTCTTCATCGAATTTGAGGTTATCCCAGGGATTGGCATTGGCGATCATGTACCAGCGGGTGGCATCGGCGCCATAGTTTCCGATGGTCAGGAATGGGTCAACGACATTTCCTTTGGATTTGGACATTTTTTCTCCGTTTTTATCAAGGACGAGTCCATTAGAGACCACGTTTTTGAAGGCGACGGAGTCAAAGCACATAACGCCGATGGCGTGAAGGGTATAGAACCAGCCCCTGGTTTGGTCGACGCCTTCGGCGATAAAGGTTGCTGGGAAGGACGTATTGAACGGGGCATTGAAGGGCTGGGCTTCGCCTGCGTTTATTTTTTCTTGATTCAGTCCCCATTGTGCGTAGGGCATGGAGCCGGAGTCAAACCACACATCGATGAGGTCTGTTTCACGGCGCATGATCTTTCCGGAAGGAGAGAGCAGCACAATATGATCGATATAGGGGCGGTGAAGGTCAAATTCGGGGTTAGAAACCTGCTGGTGGCTGGTGTTGACTGCTGTTTTTTCCTCTTCGGAGAGGGGAAGTTGAGCGGCCCGGTTATGGCTGCTTTCGACTAATTGGCGCAATTCAGTCAGGCTACCGATGCAAATTTCTTCTTCTCCATCTTCGGTACGCCAGACGGGGAGAGGGACTCCCCAGTACCGGGAGCGAGAGAGGTTCCAGTCTTGCAGGTTATCGAGCCATTGACCGAAGCGGCCGGATCCGGTGGATTCGGGCTTCCAATTGATGGTTTTATTGAGTTCGGCCATTCGTTCTTTGGCGGCAGAAGCGCGAATAAACCAGGAATCGAGTGGGTAATAGAGCACTGGTTTGTCGGTACGCCAGCAATGTGGGTAGTTGTGCTTGTATTTTTCGATTTTGAAGGCCTTGTTTTCTTCCTTTAATTTGAGGGCGATTCGGAGGTCGGTGGGTTTGAAGTCTTTTTCTTGTTGGACCTCTTTTGGGTAGTATTCTGCTTTGACATAATCGCCGGCGAAGTCGGAGACTTCTGGAACGAAGCGGCCTTGGCGGTCAACGAGAGGTTGGATGACGCCTTTTTCATCTTCGATACCGATCATTGGGATTCCTGCCTCTTTGCAGGCGCGCATATCATCTGCACCGAAGTAGGGGGCGGTATGGACAACCCCGGTTCCATCTTCGGTAGTGACCCAATCACCTGCGATCAGCTGGAAGCCTTTTTCTTCCAGGGCTGGGGAGCTAACATAGGGCAGTAATTGTTCGTAGCGGATCCCGAGCAATTCAGATCCTTTAAAGGTTCCCAGTATCCGGTACGGGATGGCTGGTTTTTTGGCGCTGAGGTCGTGTGCCTCCATTGGCAAGGCCTCATTGGCTGCCTCAAAATAGGCTGGGATTCGGTCAGCAGCGAGTACTACACTAATTGGCTCGGCGGTGTAGGGGCTAAACGTTTGTACCTTGGCATAGGTGATAGTAGGTCCAACGGTGAGGGCAACATTCGAGGGCAGTGTCCAGGGGGTAGTTGTCCAAGCCAGGATACGAACATCTTCGTTGGGGTTTTGGAACAGGACACTGGAAGGGTCGCTGTATTTCACTTTAAACATGGCAACTGCTGAGATATCTGACACCTCTTTGTAGCAGCCGGGCATATTGAGTTCATGGGAGCTAAGGCCGGTTCCGGCGGCTGGGCTGAAGGGCTGAATCGTGAACCCTTTGTAGAGGAATGATTGCCCGGAGTTGGTGCGTTTATTGTACAGCCTTTGGAGGAGCCACCAACAGGTCTCGATGTATTCGTTTTCGAAGGTAATGTAAGGGTGATCGAGGTTGACCCAGTATCCCATTTTACGGGTGATATCATCCCAGCGGTCCTTGTACCGCATGACGGTTGCGCGGCAGGCTTGGTTATATTCATCTACGGTAATTTTTTTACCGATGTCTTCTTTTGTGATCCCCAGTTCTTTTTCGACTTGGAGTTCGATGGGTAGGCCGTGGGTGTCCCAGCCTCCTTTTCGTTCTACGCGGAGGCCTTTGAGGGTATTATATCTGCAAAAAAGGTCTTTTACGGTCCGGGCCATTACGTGGTGGATACCAGGTTGGCCATTGGCGGAAGGCGGGCCTTCATAGAATACAAAGGACTGCGTAGGGTCGCGTTGTTCGACACTTTTTTCAAAAATATGTTGGTCTTGCCAAAACTGCAGGATCTCGGCATCGATGGCCGGGAGGTTAAGCGATTTGAATTCTTTATACATGAGTGAGCGTAAATTCGGCGCAAAGGTAATAAAAAGGGAGCACCCTGTTTGGATGACTTGCCAAACAGGGTGCTATTTCCTAAAATTGGGTACTTTGTTAGCCTTTCTGAGCTTTTTTCCAGGTAAAGTAGACTCCAACTGCACTAATCAGGACAAACAGGATTGAAAGGAGTTCGGCCTGGGTGAAAGCGCCTACATCTTCGTGCCGTACATTGACCCTGATTTTTTCAATCAGGAAGCGTTCAATTGCAATGAGACCCAAGTATATAAAAAAGAGCATTCCAGGCGCTTTTAACCGAGTTCTTAGGGACCAGAGTAGAGCGAAGATGAGACCCATAGCCATGATTTCATAGAGAGGGGTTGGGAACACGGGTTCTGCTAATTGCATACAGTATTCCCAGGTACATCCTTCGATGGGCACGGAACTAACTGGGTCGGTATTGGGGGTGTTAAGTACGTTGTGTGGGTATCGGTAGGCCCATAGCCAATCGGGCAAAAAGCCCATCCAGTCGGGTTTTGGCGCGTTGTTCACGATACCCCAGTCACCGTCACCAGATAGTTGGCATCCGATACGACCGACTCCATAGCCTGCGGTGAGGGCAGGTGCAACCGCATCTGCTGCGGGAAGAAAAGGGATTTTTAGTCTATATTGGTACCAAACCACGGCAATAAAGCCCATAATGAGTCCTCCGTAGAAGGCGAGGCCGCCTCCGGAGAGCAGGGCTCCCAGTGGATCGCGCAGGAAGGATTGCCAGTTGTCGAACAAGTCAAATACTTTTGCTCCGAGGATACCTCCAGCGGCAGCCCAAACTGTCATTTCACTGATTTTATCGTGTGGCCAAAGTTCAACGATGCGTTCCTGGGGTGGATTTTTTTGTTTGCGCTTAGCATCCCACCAGATTAAGCCGGCGAATAGCAGGGCCCCTGCGATGGCGGCAGGCCAATGGAATTTACCAGATAAGACGACAGAGGCAGGATCTTGACGAAACTGCGTGTAGTGCTGGTAGGCATACATACCTTTTCCCAGGAAAAAAAAGCCAGCAGCGGCGTTGATGAGTAGGTCTTCCACTGAGGCGGGAGCTCCTTCAATGATTCGGGCTTTTACAGGTTGAAAAAAACCATTTTTGGCTTTTCTTCGTAGTTCCAGCCGGTAAACAAAGGCGCTGACGAGAAAAGCGATTGCCAGAAAAAAACCGAAGGTTTTGAATATGGACAACCAGTTGTCGGGGGAAGTGCCCAACAAGTCGTGAAAAAGGTACGATAAATCAGGATACATAGTCCAGGCTTGAGGATGAACCGATCGAGGTCGGCATAAACACACAGTGGGCAAAGGTAGCTTAAAACGGGGGAATCCGTGTTAAGGCCTCCTTATTTTTGTATTGCTCTGGGCTGGTTTTAGCCAGAAAAAAATGGAAAGCCTAGGCTTAGGTTGTACTTTTGGGTTTTAATTTTACGTTCTAATTTAATTATGAGAGGTGCAGCACTACTGGGCACGCAAAAGATTGCTTTTCAGATGGAAGGAGTGGCTCCGGGACTTCCTCCTTTGGTTCTGTTACATGGGTTCTGCGAAGACTTGTCTATGTGGGACCAGTGGATAGCTGGTTTGTCGGGTATCGGTTCTATTCGGATTGATCTGCCAGGGTTTGGGCAATCAGATTTACCTTCCGATAACAGTCTTTTGGCATATGCTGCGGCAGTGAAGGCCGTATTAGACCAGCTGTCTATTCGGCAGTGCATTTTAGTTGGCCATTCAATGGGCGGGTATACGGCCTTGGCATTTGCGGAGCAATGGCCGGAGCGAGTAGTAGGCTTAGGGTTGTTTCATTCTCATCCATTTGCAGACAATCCGGCACAGCAGCATAACCGGGATCGAGGGGTGGAGTTGATCGAATCTGGCAAAAGGGATTTGTATGTTGCACAGCTTTTTTCCAACCTATTTAGTGCTGAATTCAAGCGTTTGCAGCCTGATTTGGTAGAAAATCGGATTTCCAATGGGCAGACTCAATCAGCGGAGGGCATTGTAGCGGCTTTAAAAAGTATGCGCAATCGGCCGGATCGCAGTGAGGTGCTCCGAGCACTTCGATGTCCTGTGTTATTTTTGATTGGCCAACAAGATGCCTTAATTCCTTATGAGCGGGCCTTGACAACCACTCTGTTGCCTTCTTGGGCGGTGGTGCATTTGTTAATGCAGGTAGCGCACATGGGTATGTACGAGGATCCGGAGCGTACAGCCCAATTAGTGGCAGACTATTACTGGCAGTGTCTTCCTTTAACCAACCCAAGACAATGAGAAGATTGATAAAACCTTGTATCCGAGTCGCGGTGTTGCTATTGGTGGGACTTCCCTCCAGTAGTCTCTCGGCACAGCTCGCGCATTGGCGGGCGTTGATGGGGGACTGGTATTTTCAGCGTCAGTCGTACGAGAAAGCGATGGAGTCGTATGAAAAAGCGGGTTTGCCCTACAATATGGGGCATACTGCTTACTTATTGGGTGATTTTGAGATGGCTGCAGTAGAATGGGTTGCAGCAGCAACCTCTTTTCGCAACCCTTCAGATCAAGCGGACGCTTGGTACAACGCAGGGAATGCCTATTTTCATCAGGGTAGGTATGCTGAGGCCGTGGATGCATATAAAAATAGTTTACGAAGAAGTCCCAATCGGGAGGATGCTCGAAAAAATTTGCGATTGGCTCAGTTAGCCCTTCCACCGGCTACGCCCCCTCCTCCTCCTCCTCCTCAAAAGCGAACTACTAACCAATGGCTGGATCAGGCGAATTGGCGAGTGGAGGTTTTACCTGCTCAGATGAGCGCGGAGGAAGCTAGAAAGCGATTAGAACGCTTGGTGGTTCCGCTGGAAACAGAAAGCGCCAAGCAGTATCGCCGCCTGGCACCTTCGAATATTCCCCGTCGGGGAGAAAAGGCTTGGTGATTTTATCTAGGTCGTTTGGGTTTTCCTTGTCTCGCTTCTCGTAGCTTAGCTGTTTCGAGCACGGAGCGTCGAAAGAGTCGTTCTGCTTCCGGGATTTTCACGATTTTTTGGACAGAAATAACCTTGCGAAGTTGCTGTACCATTTCCCGTTCGAGGTCCAGTTCACGTTGACGAAGTTCAAAGTGCTTTCGAAGTTGGGCTTCAGCCTCCTGATCGCTCAGGTTATCACGGCGGATGGCTCTGGCTTCCTTCTGCGTCTTCTCGCGTTCGTCCAAGAACTGGTTATAAATTGGCCAGAACGACTGGGCTTCTTCCGAACTGAGTTTCAGTACGTCGGTGTAAACTGCTATCCGTTGTGCCCGCATTCGATCTTCGCGGGGTTCGTTTTCAGCTTGGGCCCAAGAGAGGGAATGAAAGAGGCTCATCAGCAGGGCGGTTAAAAAAAGATGTTTCATACTATTGTGAATAGGTGGTTGAAATAAAAAAAGAGGTTATCAGACAAAAGGGTGGTTTACAGGAGGTCTCTTAGTTCTTCTTCTGTCAGGGCATCGAGTACTTGTTCTTCCGAAACGTCTAGTTCTTCGGCGGTAGCGGTTTCCTCCGCTGGAGTTGCTACGAGCAGGGTAGTTTCAGTGTAATTTTCAAGCATTTCGGGCTCAAATTCCAAGATATTTTCTTCTACATAGGCTGTAGCGCTTTCGGGCGTGAGCGGCTCGAAGTGCACTGCGATGGGCGTGGATACTTGATTCGGTTGTATAAAATAGAAGGCCGTTACGAGGAGAGCCAAAGCGGCGGCGGCGCTCCATAGAAGCGGCTTCAGCCACATCTGAATGGGCTTTCGCGTGGTTCCAGAGGGGTGAGCGATTTCACTAAAGTAGGGCTGTTCGGGGTCATACAGTCCTTCGAAGTAGCCTTCGGGGACCTTTAGGGAGTCTTTTTTTTCTTTTACTTGAAGGAGTAAAGGCGATAGCTCCCGGAGTTCTTCTTGAATGGATGTATTTTTCATTGTAATAATGCGGCTTCTACTTTTTTAACAGCGTGGTGAAAAGAGGCTTTTAAAGCTCCGACGGAGGTGTCGAGGAGTTGGGACATTTCTTCATAAGGCATCTCTTCAAAATAGCGTAGATTGAAAACGATACGTTGCTTATCAGGTAGCAGGGAAATCTGCTCTAATAGTCGGGCTTGGGTTTCGTCCCCATCAAACCACTGATCAGCGCGGAGCTGTTCGAGGTAAGTTTGGTGGTTTCGCTGCTCTGTGGAGTCGGTTAATTGACGCGCTTTTTGCTGGAGGAAAGTCATTGCTTCATTTGTTGCAATGCGGTAAATCCAGGTAAAAAGGCTGCTTTTTCCTTCGAATTGACCTATTCCACGGTAGATTTTAACCAGTGTGTTTTGGAAAACATCGTTGGCATCCTCGTGATAAGTAACCAAACGGCGGATGTGCCAGTACAAGCGCCTACCATATTGATCCAGGAGTATTCGAAACCCCTTTTCCTGGTTAGCCGGTGTTCCGCGGAGCAGTTGCAGGAGCACGTCATCTCGTACTGGTTTGGATGTTTGAGTTGTCAACGTATTTTTTTGGTTAAATCTTGCCGGATGTGTTTTAGTTCTTTTGGGCGATTTCTTATTGGATGTGGTGGGAGGAGGAAGGTTTAATTAGAGGGTTAATTTTTTTGTGAAATAGAGAATTTTGGTGCGAAGTTGCGTATTTTGCCGGATAAATCCATCTGACGGCTATGCCCACTGCTTTGGTGATTGTTTTTGTTGGCATCACAATTTTTTTATCGCACTGGTTTGCGGCCTTGTTTGCGCGGTTGCGCATACCGGATGTGATTTGGCTTTTCACGATTGG
>CANHDG010000017.1 GCA_947459365.1 Saprospirales bacterium | reverse complement strand
TTCCTGCACCACCAACTGCCTCGTTCCAATGATTCTGACCCTCGAAAAGGCCTTTGGAGTAGAGCAATTCTTTATGAATACCATTCATGCGTATACTTCTGATCAAAACTTGCAGGATGGACCTCACCGCGACCTGCGCCGTGCCCGTGCCGCTGCCCAGAACATCGTTCCTACCAGCACCGGAGCCGCAAAAGCAGTGGTAATGGTGATTCCTCACCTGAAAGGTAAAATCGAAGCGCATTCCATGCGTGTACCAGTGGCAACGGGATCGGTTACCGATGTGGTGGCTACCCTCAAGAAACCTGCAACCATCGAGGAGATCAATGCTGCTTTTAAAGTTGCCGCAGAGGGCCACTTGAAGGGAATCCTGGAGTACAATACCGACGAAATCGTATCTGGCGATATCGTTCGGAATACCCACTCCTGTATTTTCGACGCGCCTTTGACCCAGGCCAATGGCAATACTTGCCGCATCGTAGGCTGGTATGACAACGAGGCCGGTTACTCTGCCCGCTTGGCAGAATTGGCTGCAATGATTTAAGGAACTGCACTACCGCTCAAGCATGAAACTTGATTTTAAAGATAAAAAAGCGCTTGTTCGAGTGGACTTTAATGTTCCACTCGACAAACAATTCAAAATCACGGACGACACCCGGATCCGGGAAGCGCTCCCAACCCTCCAACATATCCTCGAACAGGGGGGAGCAGTGATTATTATGTCCCACCTGGGCCGTCCGCTGGAGAAAAAAAACGAGGATGGCAGTATCAACCGGGAAAAGTTTACCCTGCAACACTTGGTGAAGCACTTGAAGAAGAAGCTGAAAACCAAGGTGCATTTTGCAGATGATTGCATCGGTAAACAAGCGATCAAAAAATCTGCTGCCCTGAAACCAGGGGAGGTGCTGCTGCTCGAAAATACTCGGTTCTACTCAGAGGAAGAAAAGGGCGACCAAGAATTTGCCAAAAAACTGGCTGCTCTGGGGGATATATACGTGAATGATGCTTTCGGCACCGCTCACCGCGCCCATGCCAGTACCGCTGTGGTAGCCCAGTTCTTCGATGCGCAACACAAAACCTTCGGCTTCCTCATGGAGCGCGAAATCGAAAACGCGACCCGAGCCATGCACCAACCGGCTAAACCCGTTACCTGTGTGACGGGTGGATCCAAGGTGAGTGACAAAATCTTGTTGCTGGAAAAATTCCTCGACTACGCGGATAATATCCTCATCGGTGGAGCGATGGCTTATACGTTCTTCCTCGCCAAAAAAGGAGCGGTGGGTAACTCTTTGGTGGAAGCAGATAAAATTAAAATCGCCCTGGAATTTTTGAAAAAAGCCAAAAATGCCGGTGTGAAAGTGGTTTTGCCCCGCGATTCTGTCTGCGGTGACCGATTTGCACCCGATGCCCAGGTACAAGTAACCGCCAGTAACCAGATTCCAAACGGTTGGATGGGTCTGGATATCGGCCCCAAAGCTGCCAGACAATTCGCAGGAATTATCCGGAAAAGTCAAACCGTTATTTGGAATGGGCCCATGGGGGTTTTTGAAATGCCCGCTTTTGCCGATGGGACTAAAATTGTTGCGAAAGCCTGTGCCGCTGCCACTAAAAAAGGTGCGTTCACAATGGTCGGTGGTGGAGACTCCGTCGCTGCCGTGAATCAGCTTAAGTTAGCCAAAAAGGTGAGTTTTGTCTCTACCGGTGGTGGGGCAATGCTGGAATTTATGGAAGGAAAGGAACTGCCAGGTATCAAAGCCATCAAGGATTAGACCTGTACAAGTTATTTTTCGAAAAAGGATCAAGGCCCTCCGCTGTAGTTGCAACGGAGGGCCTTGCCGTTTTCTAGGTCAAGGGTTTAGATCGTATCCGACTTAAGCTCACCTGTGTAATGCCTAAAAAGGAGGCAATATATTTTAAAGGAACCCGCTTAATGATATCGGGAGTGCTCTCTATTAAATGCTTATACCGCTCTTCTGCACTGTTAAACTGGAGGCTCTCCAACCGGAGCACCGTATCGACATAAGCGGTTTCAATGATTTTTCGGAAAAGCCGCTCAATGCCGGGGTATTCATCAAAAAGTTGAAACAGCTGAGTGGCTGGAATAGCCGTCAAGGTGGTATCTTCCAAAACCTGTATGCCTTTTTGGGAGGGAATTCCCTTGAATAAACTTTCTGCACGCACAATCAACTGTTGCTCGGCAGCAAAATATTCGGTAATGTCAACCCCATCTTTGTAGTAAAAGATGCGGGCTATGCCCTTCTCCACAATGTAGATTGTCCTGCAAGGCTGGCCTATGGGTTGTAACAGTTCGTTTTTCGGTAGGTAAACGGTGCTGCAAACGGCAGACAGCGCCGCTTTGGCGGCGCTGTCCAGCCGATATAGCTGATCAAAATAGGGCAAAAGTGGGCTCATAGTTCCTAATAGCTCGTCATCTAATCAGGAAAGATACCGCCATTAGGGCTATTTCAAGTGGTTTTCTTCCTGAATTGTTTTGCTCCGACGGCCAACTTGTTTCCCCCGTTATTTTTGTTCTAGCGGATTCATCATCATCGGCACGGTGCCGTTAGAGATGACCACTTTGGTGTTCTGCGACTGAGAAAGGGATAGCCAGGCTTCAATTGCCTTGAACTGGAGGATTTTCTCTGTCAGACCTTCAGAAATAATCTGATTAGCGTCCCGGGTTCCTTCAGCCGAAATGCGCTTTCGCTCTGCATCCTGACGCTCCCGCTGTAGTACGAACTCCATGCGCTGGGCTTGCTGCTCTGCTTCCAGTTTTTCCTCAATGGCGTTCGCCAAGCTCCTGGGCAGTTGAATGCTTTTCAAAAGTACTGACTCAATCAAAATACCTTTGTCTTTCAAGTATTTCATCATGAGCTCTCGCACCGAATTCTCAATTTCAGTTCGGTTGCCGGAGTGCATGTCCTTGGCGTAATACTTCGCGCTTACGTCCGCAATGGCGGAACGGAACACCGGCAAAATTACCGTCTCTTCGTAATCCAGACCAATGTTCCGAAGCAAGTCCGGTGCGTCTTTCTGAACCACCTTGTACAGGATGGAGACGTCGGAGCGAATCGTAAGGCCTTCCCGCGAAGGGATATCGGCCTGGATCTCCAGGTTCTCGGTCTGGGTAGACACTTTTACAATGGTGGCGATAAACGGATTGTACACCCGGAGTCCACCGGTGTACGTGTTATTGCTGTAGCGACCCAATTTACGTTTTACACCTACTTCTCCCTGACGGACCACGGTGCAACTGGTACTCGTTAAACTTAATAAGCCTAGAGCAGCGACGGATAAAAACCCCAAACGACCTGTGTTCATAATATACCGTATTTAATGGTTAATAGTGAAATTTAAAAGTATTACTATTAAACACAAGGGTAATAAAATGGATCAGTCGGAAGCAAACTTTAACTGTTTTTAACGGGGCGGAGGGTATAGCCTTTTTGACGAAGCAGGGCGATAACGCCGTTCGATCCTCCTAAATGCCCAGCTCCCACCGCAAAAAAGGTCGATTTTTGCTTTGCCATCGCTGGAATTTGTTCTGCCCAATTTCGGTTCCGCTGGTCGAGCAATACCTCTGCGTGGTCGCGAAACTGTGGAGAGGCGTTCACTAATTCGACCATGGCGTTCAGATTTTGCTCTTGGTAACTTTTTACCAGTGACTTGAACTCAGCCACGGTTTGATCATTCTTGCTAAGATACTCAACCACCCAATCCACCTGTGTAGCATAGGGAATGTTATCAAAGAGCCCCATTTGAAAAGCAACGGTTTCCAGTCCTTTCACTTCTTTTTTCTGATCGATCGCAAGCTGGGTTAAGCGCATTTCCCAGGAATCTGGTTGGCAGCCCAGCAGGGGTAAATAAACCAGTTGCATCAGCACCAGAGGCTTCATTACCGCCATTTGATCGAGGGTGGCCCCAACCGTCGATTTCAAAAAGGCGTTTATAATGGCAGAGTCGGAGGGAGAGCAAAACTGCGTAAGTTTTTTTCCTGGAGGAAGCAGGACGCTGGTTTCCATTTGTTTGCGAGTAGCTGGATCGTCCATATCCAGTTCAAGGCAGAGCTGGTCCGCTTTTCCGAGCTTTTCTTTTAAAGCGTCTGTGGGCTGAATTTGCTCGGAACACATAAGGTGAAACGTGCCAAATAGATAGGAGGGCTTCTTGAGACCCGGACCGGTGATTTCCCAAAGCAGGCTATTGTCCAACGCCTGACTGTAAAGGGTAGAGAACGATGCTGTCAGCACCAAGAGGGTACTGAATAACCAAATCTGTGGTTGTTTTTTCATGAAATAATTCTGTTTAGAGGTTGTTTGACCTATGTTTGGAAGCCAATGCTACTTTTTTTAAGCTGCAAAGGTACCCGTTAGTGTAGTTGTTTTCCAAAATGTTACACGCTGATAGGGATAAGCTTCTGTTTTCTGCAGGGCTTTTCTCGCTGCAAACCATCCCTTTATTAGCGATTAATAAATATATGTTATTTTTATATATGTTAAATTTTTGGAAAATATCCAAGTAGGTAATAATTTTGTTTCGCTAAGCGCTTAATTAAACAATTGGGATCCTACATGTTGTCAAGCTAACAATCTTATGTTTCCCCGTCAAACCAACGAACGTTATCCGGTGGATCTTTTTACTACTATTCAACTTGCTACTTCGGGCTCATAATGGTTAATACCTTCTTTGGAATCAAATGGTAGATTATCCTGTATGCCAAGTTAATTGAGTTGGCTTTCTTCTTATGAAAAATAGATTTTTTGTATTGCTTGGGCTAGCAACTATTCTTGCCTTTAACCTGTTTTTTGATGTCCGAAATTCTAACATCATTCTTCAACAAAATGAGCTTCAATCAGCCATCTTAAATAATACTGAAGCTCCCAAACAAAAGGCTGTTAGGATGTTGTGCTGCTTAGAGGGTAGCTATGAAACAGATAATTATGGTTCCCGCTGTGTAACAGGTACTGATGCATGTGTTCCGAATGCGTGTGCTGAGGGTACTTTTGAGTGTGGTAGTAAATGAATAAAAAAAACAATTTCTACAATGGCCAAACTTTGTATTGTATTTCTTGCAAGCTTTTTTGTTTTTAGTTCGAATCAAAACGAATCTAGATCAAAAAGCAGTAGTTCAGAAACAGGGGTTTATATTCTAACCTCATTTTCTGAGAAGACTAAAAAAGTAAGTGACAAGAGATGCTACACGCTGGACTCAACTACATATGCGTACGCAAATCTTTGTATCACTGGGACTTCAACTTGTACAATCAATGAATGTCCTCCCTTACCAAATAGCTGAAAAAAAATAATTTCATTAAAACAAAATTCAATTCCATGAAACATGTATTGCTTTACCTGGCTGTGGGCGCTTCCCTTAGCCTGCTTAGTGCTTGTTCTAAAGAACGATCTTCTCTGAGTACCATTTCATTAGTAACCCCTACTGAGCAATCGGAACCGCCGGCTGGCCTGTTGAGCCAGATGGAGCCGATCGGGTTCACCGTGCTCCACAAGTCCCCTAACCACCAGCTTAGAAGCATCAAAAAGGTGGTTTTTACCGAGGATGGGCACCTGTTGGTGCTGGATAATCAAACCGATTTTCAGGATGTTTGGTTGTTCTCCCCCGAGGGTGCTTTTGTTCGAAAAATTGGACAACAGGGCAGTGAGGAAAATGCCTACGAAGGGTTAAACGATGTAGAAGTGCTCGGAAATGAAATCACCCTGCTCGCTGCCGGCCGCCGATCCTTGTATCAATACGATCTACAAGGCAATTTGCTGAATAAGAAAGCGACCGGAGCTATTGGCGATGGGGTGGTGCGGGATGCCGCGGGCAACTTTTACCTCTACAATGAACACAGTGCCACCGAGGTGTCGGGGTACCATTATGTGTTGGTATACGATCCAAACGGAAACCTACTCAATCAGTTCTTGCCCTACGGAGCTGATCGTGAAAACCTTGCGTACGAGTACACAGGCTTTATTACCAGAAGCGGGAATGAAATCCTGGTCAATCCTCCTTTCGGAAATACAGTGTACACTATCACGCCTACTAGCTGTACCCCAAAGTATCAATTTGACTTTGGAGCGGATAACGTACCAGAGGCGTTGGCCTCCCAGCCCATTCGTTTCCCAGATGTAGAACAGTACGGATTCCTGAATGAGTGGCTAGCGGTTACGGGCGACTGGATGCAAGTAGAGTATCAGCATCAAAACCGGATTCGCCATGGTTGGGCAGACTTGTCAACCAACCAGCTATTTAACCTGTCGGATCTTGCTTCAGATCCAATTTCTAAGTTGATTTCCCGCAGTACCGTGATGCCAAAGGGCGATCAGCAGGTGGCTGTCTTGCTGCGCCCGGAACAAATAGCTGCACTCTTTCAGGCAAATCAAGTGCAGGTTGAGCAGTTGAATACCCTTTACCCCGGACTGGGCACTGCCTTGGAGACGGCGGCCGTCGAGGGAGAGCCGCTGCTTATTTATCTACAGTTGAAACAGGGAGATTCTTAATTGAATTCACCCATGCTTTGATCGGGGAGGATTGTACTTAAACGGCAGTCCTCCCCGTTTTCCATTATATAGGCCTTGGTGAGCTAGTGGGTTGTTCGCTTCTTGTTTTTGAGCAGGTAGGTTGGATGTTAAAGCCTACCGCCGTCAAGCTAATGAAATTAATTGCCAAATGTCGTTAAACTCACAGGGCTTCGCCATTATTGATTATTGTACCGCCTTGGGTTTTCTAGATAACAGGGCTACGCCCCTCTCTATTTGGTGCGGGGCTTGGGGCTATTGAGATTGCAGGGCTACGCCCCTTGGCTTGGGGCTATTGTCGGGTGTTTTGTGGATGGCCTGTGTTAAGGGGTAGGTGCAGCGGGTACGAACACTCTATTTTGCCAATTTTGGGGCACCCCGTTTCAGCCGACCATCAACATTGGCTTAGCTTAACCTACTAAAATAGCTGTTAACCAAGGGATTTGTCTCCACTAATGCACTAACCCCAAGTTAACCATGAATCGTGAAGGGGCGTAGCCTACCACCGCTATGTTAAGGAAATCAATTGCCCATTGAGGCTCTTGGCCCTTCTTATCAAACGTTCCTTTTTTAGGTGGGATTAATCCAGAAGCAAAAGCCGGTTGGCGTGCAGGACGCTAACTTAACGGCAGTAAGGTTTAGCCCTGTAATCTATGTGCAGCGATTGGGAATAATGCACTCCTCCAAGGGGCGCAGCCCCTTGGAGGAGTGCATATAGTTGGCACTTTGTGGGTGGATATTAGATCGCGTTTGGGGCAGTTAATAACCGTACAGAATGTCGAATTTCTATATTCTACATTCTACATTCTACGTTAGACATTACCTTCTGCAGGGCTAAAGTCTACCGCAGTTAAGTTAATTTCCAATGCTCTAACCAGCTTTTGCTTCTGGATTAAATCCACCCAAAAAAGGAACATTTGATAAGGCATATCAAGAGCCTCACTGGGCAATTGATTGCCTTAACTTAATGCGGTATAATAAAGCCCTTGGGAGAACCCTACTGGTTGGTAACCAGGGGACCTTTCCGTTGTTTTTAGGTTTTATGGTTAAAATGCGAATTATGTTGGACAATGCAGTATTTTTGTTTTCAATTATTCCATGTTGCCTTGGAAAAGAGGAGCGTTTATTCTACTCCTCCTTCGTATTTTGTAAAATAGTTATCCTGTTTGTTCATGAAAGTTCTCCCTTTTGTTCTTTTTCTTGGCTGGAGCACGTTCTCCTTTTCCCAGGCATTCAACCCAACCTTCAAGTTGATTCCTGCGGAAAAAATCCGCTTCAACTCTTTTGTTGATTGCAATATGGCGGAGGCTTGGATTGGGGACACCCTTCGCATCTTCCCAGGAAAGTATGGGGAAGATCCTGTTTGGGGAATTGGGGTAGACTTAAAATATGCCGATGGGAAAAATGCGGATGAAGTATTTAAGAGCCCTTCTGATCGATTTTTCGACCCAATCATGCCAGAAAATGCACCAATTGGCAAGCCAGGGCTGCATGGGGCAGTTTGGTTTGAAACCGTTTATCAGGATCCAAAGGATGTTTCCGGCCGTACCCTATATGGCATTTACCACAATGAAAATTACCCTCAAACCCTTCCTTACCAGCGAAAAACCGGTGCAGGGTACCGGAATGTCAATTGGCCACAGGGCCTTCGAGGCCCCAAAAGTGCTGCCGCTGTGTGCCGAATTGGAATTATGAAATCAACAGATGGCGGAAAAAGCTGGGACAACCGCGGGATTTTTATAGAAGACCTAGATCCGCGCATGATTTTGAAACCCCACAATACGTCCAATACCTTTGCTGGGGGAGTAGGGGACCCCTCCGCGGTGGCGAGTGGAGACTATTTGTATTTGTTTTATGGAGAATACGGATACCCCGGTGTTTATGAAGAAAAAAACTATGATCCAATAAAAGAATGGTCTGGGCAATGTATTAGTGTTGCCCGAATTGCTCTTAAAGACTTGGACAATCCAGTAGGAAAGGCAAGGCGTTGGGATGGAAACGCCTTCACGGTGCCTCACAATGGGATTGGTTCCCCGATTAAGACCCTTCAAATTCCAGTGGAGGCGGGGGGAGGTCCAGCTTCTTCTCCGACCGGTGGTTTTCATTGGGGCCCTTCTGTCAGTTGGAATACCTACTTGGAATGTTGGGTAATGATGATGGGTAAGGTAGTGGGAAAATCTTGGGTAGGAAGCCAAGTCTATATTTCCTTCAATAAAAACAAGGATCTGGGCGCCGCCCTGAATAGCCAGGACTGGACTACTCCTCAATTATTTTTTGAAAAACCAGGATATACGTTATGGTATCCCTCCTTGCAGCCGATGAGCACGGAAGAGGATGTCCTAAATAAATACACCTGTTTGAGGTTAGGAAAGCGTGCACGTTTTTTTGTGAAAAAGGTGCATCCACAAGACGATCAATATTCCTCTGAGCACATCGTAGAATTTGAAAAATAAACACCCTTAGGGAGCATCTTTGCCCTATTTTCTTCTGAAAACGATCTTTTTTCGATTATTTTCCAAAAAATATTGCGTGAACAATACTCGTCTCCGAAAAACCTGTTTGGAAATTCCAGAAAGTAGAAGTAATATTGTATTCCAAAGAAGTAAAACCCCGCTTTTGAGGCGGTTTTACTTCTTTTACTGCGTATAAGTTCGCTTGTTAAGTTCTTTTTTGATGCTTACTCCTATCAATTAGCGGTCTAATTCTATTTTGTTGTATTTTTAATATCGTATACTATGTTAATCTACCTATTGGAGCTGGAATGGAGGAGGTTTGTTGGGATGGTGGCTGGTCTGCTCCTCTTAATTGCCTCTTTGACGGCCCAGTCAGAGGAAAATACCATATTTAATGCCGCCAAGGGTCGTATTCCCGATGATTTGCGGGGGGCGGATTCACTTGTGGAGCTGCTATTAAAGCGGATCGATCAAGAGGAGCTGGCAAACGATTCCTTTTTAGCCAAGGCTAACTATCTAAAGGGGATCATCAATTATTACCAGGGCTGGAACACCTTGGCTTTGAATTATTACAAAAGGGCACTAGAAACCCGCCATGCCGAGCAAAATCTAAGTTTTGCGGAGGCTAACTGGAACAACCTGGGGGTTATTTACGATAGGCAAAGTAGATTGAACGAGGCATTGGATGCCTATTATGCCTCTTTGCGGTTTGCAGAGAAGCTAGGAGACTCTTCTTCTATCGTCAAAACCTGGATTAATATTGCCTTATTGGACGGGAAAAAAGAGAACAACGAGCGAGCCATCCAAATTACTCAATCGGCGCTGGATTATGCTGCGAGACATAAAGATTCCATGAGTATGGGACTGTGTTACCAGAATTTAGGAATGTTTTACCGCAACAAATCGGATGTTGAGACGGCAGAACGTCAGGCACTTACTATTTTTAGGTCCATCGGTGCCTATGCCAATTTGGCTAGTTTGCTGATCAGTATGGGTTCTGAGCAAATTGATAATGAGAACTTCCGCCGAGCAAACCAGTACTTAGAAGAAGCTTTATCCATTGGAATCAAATATGGCATGACCGATGCTCAAGGCGCTGCTTATTACCTGCTTGGATATTCACATGTTTTGTCTGGAGCGGGTGTGGAGTTGGTGCCAGAATATTTAGATAAGTCATTGGAAATCATTTATTCAACTGGGCGAAGAGAGAATCTTTCAGAGGTTTGGGCAGCTTATGCCGCCTATTATGCTCGGATTGGTGATTTTCCCAATTATTTGAAAGCGATCCAAAAATACAATGATTACCGCGCCGAGAATACTGGGGAAGCTACTACTGCGGAGTACTCTGAAATGCAGACGCTGTATGAAGTAGAGCAGCTGAATTTAGAGAAGGAGAAGTTTAGATTGGATTCAGAGCGAAAAAGAACCATCTTGATCATTTTGCTGAGTGCGCTTATTATCGTTTTGATTGCAGTGGCAGGAATTGCTATCTTGTACTTGCGCCTAAAAAACAACATGAGAACCCTGTATCAAATGAACTTGGCGGTAGCCAACAGTGTTCCTGCCTCCTATCTTGATCCTTCTGTTATGGTTGCGGATCGGAAAGAGGAAGATATTCCTCTGACCAGTTTGTACAATGCCATTGTCCGAAAAATCGAACAAGAAAAACTTTTTCTCAACCCTGGCTTTAGCATGGATGATTTGAGCGCTGCCATGAATAAAAGTCGCCGCTATTTGTCGCAGGCGATTAGCAGTGGCGGGAAAACCAATTTTGCCGGGTTGGTGAATGGGCTGCGGGTGAATGAAGCCCGCCGTTTACTGGCTTCCAGTGCGGGATCCCTAACGATGAACGAGATAGCGGAGCTCAGTGGATTTGCTAACCGTATTTCTTTTTACCGTCAATTTAAAGAGATTACAGGATTTACGCCGACCGCATACTTGGAGTGGAGTCAGAATCCAGTGATGCAAGAATTGGAAAAGGAGGAAGAGTAAGGGATCGCTCAACTTTAACCCATCCTCGGTCTGCCTTTCCAGGGGCAATTGCTTCTTTTGTTTTTTTTGGTACTGTATTTACGTCTACTTTGGGATGTCACTCTGCAGTTTGGAGAGAGGGCAACCTTTTTTCGTTTGGTACTGAAACGCGCTTGTTCCCAACAAGATAAGGGGTGGGTATACTTTGTTTTCACAAAATGAGAAACGCAGCATTCTATGCTTTTTCGTTGAAGTTTCTCATTTTGTAACATCACGATTTCTTCACGTTACAAAATGAGAAAAATTACCTGACAAATATGTTACCAACTGCACATATTGTAACATTGGTTTTCTAGAAAAAAGCGATTCGCAAACCTACATTTGCACAACAATTCGATACAAGGAATCAACCTGCTGTATTATTCCTCCCTACTAAACCATTCCCCAGATTACTGAATAGAAATTGAGTATTCGAAAAGATAAGAGTTCCTATCCTCGATCAATTGATCGACTAGCAGGTTCCTTCAAGATAAATACAACAAGTGAGATTGAGATGGATTATATCCAGTTCTTGCCGTAAAGATGGTCGCCTCAAAACGTTGAGGCGGCCTTATTTTTTTTATCTCCCTTCCTGCTAAAGCCAATTGTTCATTCTCGAAATTCTTTTCTTTTTAGCGGGATTCTATCGTACTTTGTTGCCGCGCCATGTAAAAGCATGTTCTGTGCCAAATAGGATGTCCAAATCGCTCCTCAAAGTGGTATTCTTGTTAGTAGCGGCACTCGTTTTACACAGTGCAGCACTACCGCTTTGGTGGCAGTGGGATTTGTGGTGCGCGCGCAAGCAGGCCTGGTCACAAACCGATCAAAAAACGACCGTTCAGTTAGTCATTTCTGTTCAAGAATTTCGCGATCAGCGGGTAGGATGGCGGGAACTGTGGTTTAATGGCGCTCTGTACGATGTCCGGCGCTTTCAGGTTAGAGCAGATTCTATTTTCGTATCGGCTTATCGCGACCGGAAGGAGGAATACTTGTATAAACAGGGAGAACGGCTGTTTGCAGCCCTTTCAGCCCCCAGCCCCACCCAAGAGGGCCCGATTCAGTGGGTGGTTCGATTGCTTCATTCTGTTTTTTTACCACCAGTTGAAGTGCTTTATCTGCTTCCCAAACGTATAGAGCGGCAGGCGGTTCCTTTTGGAATGCTGGCGGGTTCTTGTGCTGGTGGCTATCCACAAAACCTGGACCCTCCACCCGAACCAGTACTTTTTCAAGAGTCGCATCCTCTGTTAAGGGTGTAAACTACGTGTTTTTCAACTTTTTCTTAACAGCTCCACTTTTCTTGCTTGCTTGAACAGAATTGGTTCATGGCATGCAAGCGTGAGCGATTTTGGTTGGCTTCTAGCTGCTCCGCGAAATCTACGGTCGGTGCAGGCAGGAGGCTTATCGGTATTATATATATGCAACAAATAACAATATTGGTAGGGTGGCTAGTATTGGTTCCATTCCTTGCCAACGCTCAAAGGACGGTCGACAGTGCCGAAACGGTACTGGAAGAAACCGTGATTTCTGCGAGCCAAGTGGTACAAAGCCGAGCCGCAGTTGCTCAATCCGTTAAAGTCTTAACCAGGGCCACCATGGAGGGAGTAAACGCTCAAACCACCGCTGATCTATTGCAGGCGACGGGCTCTGTTTTTGTTCAGCGGAGCCAACAGGGGGGCGGTAGTCCGGTGCTTCGAGGTTTTGAAGCAAGCAGGGTATTGTTGGTGGTAGATGGCATCCGCATGAACAACGCAATCTATCGATCTGGACACCTTCAAAACAGTATTACGATGGACCATAATGCACTGGAAAGAGTGGAAGTTTTATTTGGGCCCGCTTCCACCGTCTATGGTTCCGATGCCCTAGGTGGAGCAGTTTGTTTTTACACCAAAAATCCTGTGCTAAGTAACCAGGCTGGGCAGCGAATCACCAAAGGGACCGCCATGGTTCGCATGGGTTCTGCCAATCGAGAGCGCACAGCCAACCTTGGGTTTCAAGTTGGAGGACAGCGGTGGGGGACGTATACCAGTCTGACCTTTAGTGATTTTGGGGATTTACGAATGGGGCCCCGGGGAGGTAAGGCTCCTGTTTTCGGACTCAGGAACTATTACGTGGAGCGGTTCCAAGGAAAGGATTCACTGGTGACCAATTCTGATCCGTATGTGCAGAAATGGAGCGGGTATCAACAATACGATGTACTCCAAAAAGTACTGTATCGGCCCTCCGATCGAGTACAGCACGGATTAAATCTTCAGTTCAGCAACTCTGGGCTGGTTCCTCGGTACGACCGGTTGACGGATCCAGGTTCCGGTGGACAGGGATTGCGATTTGCAGAGTGGAACTATGGTCCACAGACCCGGTTCCTGGCAGCTTACCACCTTCAATTGGCCTCTGTCGGCTGGTGGAATGGTGGAATTCGAACGACTTTGAGTTTTCAACACCTGGAAGAGAGTCGAATATCCAGGCGTTTTAATAACCCGAACCGTCGCAATCAGATCGAGCAGGTTGGTGTTTGGGGGATGACTACCCTTGGAGAGCGGCACGGAGAGCGGTACTCTTTACGGATGGGGGCCGATCTTCAGCACAACAACGTGGTTTCCGAGGCTTTTGAGGAGCAGATTGACACGGGAGTCCGGACGCTGGCTGGTACCCGATATCCGGATGGAGGCAGCCAACTTTGGAGCGCCTCCACCTTTACTACTTACACTGCTTATCTTGGAAAATGGACCTTGCACGCGGGTGTTCGAGTAGGTTACGCTGAGCTGGATGCTTTGTTTAGGGATACCAACTACTTCCCTTTTCCCTTTTCAGCCGTTCAACAGCGACAGCCCATCGCCTCTGGAAATGTAGGAGGGGTGTTTGCTGCCGCACCTGCCTGGACCTTTCGAGCGAACTTGTCGTCTGGATTTCGGACACCCAATGTAGATGATCTGGGCAAGGTGTTCGACTCCCAACCGGGAAGTTTGATTGTGCCCAACCCCGGAATTCGGCCTGAGCAGACTTATAACCTAGAAGCTGGATGGTTATGGAAGGCAGCTCAGGGGCTGCGTTGGGAGTTTGCTGCCTGGTATACCTTGTTCCATAATGCGATTGTGACGGATGTTTTTTCTATAAATGGTCAAGACTCTATTCTGTATGATGACGAATGGAGCCGGGTGTTAGCCAACCAAAACAAACGCCAGGCGGTCTTATACGGTCTAACTTCAAGTGTAGAATGGGAGCTGTACCAAGGGTGGACGCTATCCGCCAATTGTACGTATACAAAAGGAAAGGTTTTAGAGGCAGCGGGAAACAGTCCATTGGACCATATTCCACCCATTTATGGACGGGTTGGTCTTCGGTATCAGCAACGGAAAGCGGGGGCGGAGGCCTATTGTTTGTGGAATGGGGAAAAGCCGATAGAGCAATATGCCCTGAATGGGGAAGACAACGAGCAATATGCCCCTGAAGGAGGAATGCCTGCTTGGCAGACCATCCACTTACGGTTTCATTACCAAGCCGGACCAGCTTGGCGGATACAAGTAGGGGTGGATAACCTTTTGGACGTTTCTTACAGGACCTTCGCTTCTGGGATCAACGGGCCGGGTAGGCATTTTTTTGTGACCCTCAGAGCCCAATTGGGTTAAAATTGTGCGTTACTGACGGGATTGTTTGACCACTTTACGTACCTCGATTTGGCCTCCGATTTTGCATTTTATAAAATAAATGCCGGGGGCCAGGTCGGGTATCTCTACCCGATAATTGCCGGGGGAGAGGTTGCGCAAAGGGAGCAGCAGGGTAGAGGAGGTGCCGAGCTCATCTGTCATTTCAACGGAAACCTGGTTGTTTTTTTCCAATTCAAACTCCAGGGCTGCTTTCTCAAAGTAAGGGTTGGGGTAAATCTTAAGATCTACCTTTCGTTCGGTTCCGGAAAATAATATTTCCTCGTTGCGTTTAGGAAGTGAACGTTGGGTTTCTGTTGGAAGGGGTGTTGAAGGTATTGGAGAAAGGCTCCATTCAAAGATATTGCCCAGAATTTGGGAAGGAATATCCTCATCTTCGTAGTATTCAAATCCCAAGTAAACAATTTTGCCTTCGCCCAACTCTTTATAGCCAACGACCGGCATTCCTTGAGATTCTGCGAGCGCCACAAAGCCGGGATCGTTCATTTCCAGCGGGTAGGTGTAATTTTTACGGATTGAAAAATCACCTGGCACACCGAAAAAGGCGTTGTGCTGATCTTTTTTGAGGTGGATTCCAGCAGTTTCAAAATATTGAGCATATTCGCTGTCCAATAACCCAGTTTGCTTTAAAATGGAAGAAGCGTGGGTTCCTGTGATGAGCACCAAGCCACCTTGTCGAACAAAAGCCCGTAGTTTTTTACCGTAGGCAGCTAAAAGGGCAGGATCTCCATTGGATGGGTACGCTAATACCACCGCCTGTTGAAGTTGAAGTTGTTGCTCAAGCGCTGTGCTGGATCCCTCCCAGAATTCAGATAGGCTGGCGCCTGGCAGTTCCCGTTGAAGGAACCGCTTCATTTGTAGCGGATACACGCTATCGTAAGTAGCGTAATTAAAAAGGGTAATTTTGAAGGCAGTGGCAGCGCTGTCCTGAGCGGTAGGCGTTCCAGTAGGAATGCGCACTACAGGAGGGGCGAGCGAAACAAATTGGCGCAAGGATGCGGAATTGTACAGCCCCCAAGCCGGGTAAACGGGGTTGTTGTGATTGGGCAGGGTACTGCTCAACGCAAAAAGACCGGTGAAGGCAATGGCTATACTGAAGGCAAAATGGCGCATTTGTAGACTGTAGCGGATGCGATGTTATTTTGGAGTGGATTATAAGCAAGTTGGAAGAAACGAGCGTGCTGCAAACATATTAGCAGAATTCAGCTCATCCAAATGCAAAGATAGGGGGCTGCTCCTAATTTTCTCTTTAAAAAAAAGGAAAAAAATAAGGTTCGGTAAAAGAAAAGCCCTTCGAGTGGTCGAAGGGCTTTTAAGTCAAGGCAAATCAACCAGTTGACTTGCACAGATCTCCCGTTAAGGAATTTATTTCTTAGCAGACAAAGAGATTTCTAAGTCAAAGTCGTCATAGATGGTTTTATCGCCCAAGCCATCGAAGAAGGAACCAGAACCGAACCGAACGTCGTAGTCAGAGCGGTCGATGGTCATCTTACCGGAAGCATTTACCATGCCATTGCTTTCTGTTACCAAGGCATTGAAGCGCACTTCTTTAGTAGATTGCTTGATGGTAAGGTTGCCAATAATTTTGTAGTTTCCTTTAGAGTCCGTTGGGATGGCACGTGTAATCACAAACTTGGTGGTTGGGTAGTTCGCTGATCCAAAGAAATCATCTGACTTAAGGTGGCCCACTAGTTTGTCAGCGTACTCGCCTTGCAAGTCGGTGCAAGTAATGGAGTTCATATCAACATCGAAAGAACCGCCCGTTAATTTTCCATCCGTCATCACCAAGCTACCATTTTTAACTTTTACGTTACCGGTATGCTGGCCAGTTACTTTGTATCCTTTCCAAACGATGTTGGAAGCGGAGGTGTTCACGGTGTACGTCGTAGAAACATAAGCGGACATGGCTAATAGAGCGAGAAGGGGCAATAGAAATAATTTCTTCATGGTGAATTAGTTAAAATTTTTAAATGATGTTGCAAAGATAAGTGTTATAATATCTATTATTCAACTTGTTTGAAAATATTAACAAATGGTGGGGGAGATTTGTGAGACGAATCTAGGGTTGCGGGGCGACTAAATCTTGTCAGTACAAACAGGTGCAAGGGCTTCTTTGTTATTATTTTGGTATCTTTTTTGGAAAAATGCTTTTTTAGTTGGCGATTTATGCTACCTTTGCGCCTCTTTTTAAAAGAATTAAAGATAATGAAAGAATTAGAAGCCATTCAGTTTGTCCAAAATCAGATGCTTAAGCAGCCTGATTTCCCGGACTTCAACACCGGCGACACGATTATTTTGACTTATCGCATCACGGAAGGTGACAAAACGCGCGAGCAGGCGTACCGCGGTGATGTGATTCAGATTAAAGGAAATGGAGCTACCAAGACCTTTACTGTTCGCAAGATGTCGCATGGCGTAGGAGTAGAGCGTATTTTCGCTATGACCAATCCAAACATTGCCAGCATTCAAGTAGTGAAGCGCGGTCGGGTTCGCCGTTCACGCCTGTACTACCTGCGCGGATTGGTGGGTAAGAAAGCTCGTATCAAGGAGTTAAAGCGGGGCGTTTAAGCTTTTCGCGTGGCTCTTTTTGGAACGGGAATATGGCAAACCGCCAGATTCCCGTTTTTTATTTTTGGGCAGGTGATGGCAGGTTTGCTATATCAGGCTATCTGCTATCGCGTTGCCAGCGATCCACCCACCGGTCCAGGCGGCCTGGAAGTTAAAACCTCCGGTGATCGCGTCGATATTTAACACTTCCCCTGCGAAATAAAGTCCGGGGAATGTTTTACTGCCAAATGTTTTAAAGTCTACCGACTTTAGTTCGATGCCTCCAGCGGTAACGAATTCTTCCTTAAAGGTACTTTTTCCATGGATGGCAAAGTTGCCGGCGCCCAGCTCGGCAGCCAGTTGTTGTACTTGTTTTTTGGAAAGATCGGCCCAGCGGGTAGTTAGGTCGATTCCTGCTGCAAGTGTGAGTTGCTGCCAGAGTCGGGAAGGTACCTGTTTTTGAGGGTGACTAGCCACTTGTTTTTTGGCGAGTTGTGATTTGAGCTCGGTCAACTCCTGGGCTATTTCTTCTACTTTTCCGTTCCCCAACCAGTTGATAATCAAATTAAACCGATAATTCACCTCGTGTAAATGCCGAGCTCCCCAAGCCGATAGTTTCAATACCCCGGGTCCGCTTAGTCCCCAGTGGGTAATCAGCACAGCGCCTTCACTGCTGAACTTACTGCCCTGGATGAGCAACTGAGCGTGCGGCACTGCTACCCCAGCCAGTTCTTTGAGTCGGGTATCCTTTGTATGGAAGGTAAATAAGGAAGGGACAGCCGGAACGATAGGGATGCCGGTTTGTTGCAGCGAATTCCAGGTAGCTTCACTGCTTCCTGTCGTGAGCAGCACGCGGTCGGCGATCAGCGCCTCCCCGGTTGGGCCGATCAGGACGCGCCAGCGGCCATCCGGCAATTGTTCGAGCCGATCTACTCTGGTGCTGGTTCGCACCTCCACTCCGAGCCGGGCCGCTTGCTGCGCGAAGCAATCAATGATGGTTTGGGAGGAATCGGACTCCGGAAAAATCCTGCCATCTGACTCGGTTTTGAGGTGGACGCCTTTTAATTCAAACCATTTGAGGGTATCGGACGGCCCGAATCGGGTGAAGGGGCCATACAACTCTTTGCCTCCCCTGGGGTAGTAAGAAGTGAGTTGGCGGGGATCAAAGCAGGCATGCGTGACATTGCAGCGCCCCCCTCCGCTGACCCGTACCTTTTGGAGGGTTTTGTTGCTTTTTTCGAGAAGAAGGACATTCGCCCCTGTTTTTCGTTCCGCCAAGGCGAGGGCTCCAAAAAAACCGGCAGCACCGCCTCCGATTACCACTACATTCATCCGGCAAAGGTAATTCAAACACCTGGCCGGAATATTAACCGCATCTATAATCATCGAAATAATTGTGAATCCTTGGAATATTATATATATCTTTGCAGCATTATTACAATCACTAACTTCTGTTTTTTCAGCAGGACCAATCACTGCATGGCATTAAAATTAATTAAGGTAGCAAAAGATTTCAACGTAGGTCTGCATACTATCGTCGAGGCACTTCACAGTAAAGGATTTTCCAAAGTAGAGGAAAAGCCGACGGCAGAGATCACGGATGAGATGCTCGATGTTCTGAAAAAAGAGTTTCAGAAAGACATTGCTATCAAAAAGAGGCAGACAAACTGCTTCGTCCGGTTATGAAAAAAGATCCGGTAGAAATGCCGGCGTCTAGCCCCATTCCTCCTGTGACCCCCGCGTCACCACTCCCTAAATTGACCTTACCTCCCAGCCCGGCAGCCCCTCAAAAGGAAACAGAAGAAGTGAGCAATATTAAGCGTGAGCTGCCTCAACTCCGGGTTGTCGGCAAAATTGATCTGACTATTCCAAAGCCAGAACCAAAGCCAGAGCCCAAAAAAGAAGTTAAAGAGGAACCCAAAAGGTCCGCCAAGACAACAAAGACCGCCGCTTCCAGCCCCGCGCCGGAAGCTGAAAAGCCCGCTGCTCCAGCCCCTCCCAAACCCGTGGTCAAAGAAACGCCAAGCCCAGCTCCGGTACCCACGGTCGCTTCTGAAGAATCGGGTGAAGCTGATTTGTACCGAGCGGAAGCCCCGTCTCTGCGAGGGCTTAAAGTATTGGGACGAATTAATCTGGAGGCAAAAAAAGAACCTTCTCCAAAGCCTAGCCCTTCCAACCGGAGGGATGATCGTGGCAGAGGAGGATCAAATACTGGTAACAATAGAAATAGACCAGCCGGATCCGAAGGACAACGTCGAGACCAAAACCGCCCTCAGTCGGGTGCTGGCACCACTGGAACCGGGACTCCCGGTGCTCCACGCCCAGCAGGCCAATCAGAAGGCGATCGCCAAAAACGCAAACGCAAGCAGGTACAAAGGCCTGTTACCGCAGAATCACTCCAGGACTCGCTGAACTCCAACCAAGGAGATCGTCGCCCAAGTAATACTACAGGAGGTGACCGGAATCGAAACCGTCCAGCAGGTGCCGGAAATAATCGCCCAGGTGGGAACCGCCCAGGTGGTACTACCGGTGGATCCGCAGCCGCCCCGCAACCAGTGTCCCAAAAGGATATCGAAAATCAAATCCGCCAAACCATGGCGCGCATCGGCGCCGGCGCCAGCCGAAAACGCCAGAAAATTCGCCGGGATAAGCGTTCCATGATTCGCGAACGCGCTGAACAAGCCGAAATGGAGGCCAATCAGTCCGGTGTATTGCAAGTGACCGAATTCGTTTCAGTTTCGGATTTGGCCGCCCTTATGAACGTCAAGCCCATCGATATCATCACATCCTGTATGTCGCTCGGTATCTTCGTTTCCATTAATCAACGTCTAGATGCCGAAATCATCGAAGTTGTTGCCAGTGAATTCGGATTCGAAGTGCAGTTCATCTCCGCTGAAGAACAAATGGAGGTAGAAGATGAACTCGATAACGAGGAGGATCTCCGTACCCGCCAGCCAATCGTTACCGTAATGGGTCACGTCGACCATGGTAAAACATCGTTGCTGGACTTTATCCGGAAAGCCAATGTAATGGCCGGTGAAGCAGGGGGTATCACTCAGCACATCGGTGCATACGAAGTTAAAGTGAGTCTTGAGGGTGACGAACGAAAAGTTACCTTCCTCGATACTCCCGGTCACGAGGCCTTCACCGCCATGCGTGCTCGAGGTGCTAAAGTTACCGATATCGCGATTATCGTAGTTGCCGCCGATGACTCGATCATGCCCCAAACCAGAGAGGCAATCAGCCACGCCCAAGCAGCTAATGTACCGATCATTTTTGCCATTAATAAAATTGATAAAGAAGGTGCCGATGCCGAACGCATCAAAAATGAACTGGCACAAATGAACTTGTTGGTGGAAGATTGGGGTGGTAAAATTCCAAGCCAAGACATCTCGGCCAAAAAGGGCGTTAATATCGATAAATTACTCGAAAAAGTAGTTCTAGAAGCAGATATCCTTAACCTAAAAGCGAATCCTAAACGCCGCGCTGTCGGTACCGTTCTGGAGGCTTCCATGGAAAAGGGGCGTGGATATGTAACCAAAATCCTGATTCAAAATGGCACCCTGGATAAAGGGGATCCCATCATCGCAGGAGAATTCTCCGGCCGTGTTCGAGCTATGTTTAACGACCGTGGTAAAGAAGTTCCTTCCGCCGGTCCAGGTATGCCCGTATTGGTTCTAGGTCTAACCGGTGCCCCACAAGCAGGCGAAATCATCAAAGAAGCTGCCTCCGAATCCGAAGCAAAAGAAATCGCAACCAAGCGCTCTCAAATTCTTCGCGAACAAGCAACCAGAGCCACCAAGCGTATTAGCCTTGATGAAATCGGTCGCCGCCTAGCCTTGGGCAACTTTAAGGAGCTCAAATTGATCGTCAAAGGCGACGTGGATGGTTCTGTAGAAGCACTCTCCGACTCGTTGATTAAACTGTCCATGGACAAGATCCAAGTGACCGTTATCCACAAAGCCGTCGGCCAAATCGTCGACTCGGATATCATGCTTGCTTCCGCCTCCGATGCCATCATCGTCGGTTTCCAGGTTCGCCCATCAATCAGTGCTCGTAAACTGGCTGAAAAAGAAGGGGTCGAAATCAAAACGTATTCTATCATCTACGAGGCTATCGAGGAAATCAAGGCCGCGATGGAGGGTATGTTGGAACCTACCAGGGAAGAGGAATTTATGGGCCAAGTGGAAGTGCGCGACCTGTTCAAGGTAACCAAGGTGGGTACCGTGGCCGGCTGTTATGTACAAGAGGGTAAAATCGCCCGTAACCACTACGTCCGCATTATCCGCGATGGTATCGTGATCTACCCCACCAACGCTACCCAAAATGCGGAGCTTTCCTCTCTCAAACGCTTCAAAGAAGATGCGAAGGAGGTTAAAAATGGAATGGAATGTGGTCTAACCGTCAAAAACTTCAACGATATCAAAGTCGGTGATGTGATCGAGGCCTATGTAATTAATGAAGTAAAATCAAAACTGGACGGGCGGTAAACCTCCTTTTGTCTAGCAATAAAAAAAGCGCCGGGAGCAATTAGCTTTCCCGGCGCTTTTTCGTTTTAAACGACCTCCCAAGCAATGTGGTGAACCGCATGACCGGGCGTATACCAAGCCGTGAGCCGTAATCCACAGGTCTCAATAGTCTCACCGTGCTGCGGCGCATACAACCGCTCCTCCTTAATCGGCTCCATTTTCCCCCAAAGCAACTCCATCTGATCTCCATAAATCTGCTTGGCAGAGTTATACAGTTTTTCCGGTGCAGCTAAGTGGGGAAGCCCTGCTGGATGTACATAAATCGTGGCGCCTCTTTCCGCCAAGGCCCAGGCCGCCCCGGCATGATCAAAGTGAATATGCGACAGAAAAACAGATTGGATCTGATCAATATGGAATCCATGTTCTATCAAGCCTTTTTGAAGGGCCTCCCATGTCGAATAAGGCCCCGTCTCTATCAGGACTATTCCTCCCGATCCCTCCACAGCATACGCCGCGATGGAGCGGTCGACGCCCATAAACTGCAAATCAATGGTGTGTATTTTCATAATCCAATATAGGTAGCAAGAGCCATTGTCCAAAAGAGGGCAATGGCTCTTGCTCAGTATGGAGAACCAAACCTTGTAGCTCTTCTGTTTGATCAGCAAAGCTACTGGCCGAATGCTTAGTTCCGAATAATTTTTTGAGAAAAAATTCCGTTCTCGGTGAAAACCTGCAAGATATAAACCCCTGGGTTGAAATCATCCAGCGATAGGCGAGTAGACTGTTGCACTTGTTGCTCCAATAATAAGCGGCCATCTAGGTTCCATAAACGCAGAGTCGCTGTTTCCGAGTCTAACAATTGAACGTTCACTGCTCCATTGGTGGGGTTCGGTGCGATCTTAAAGATGGCCTCTGGCGCTGCTTGGGTCCCTGTGGTACCCACCGCCAATGCATAGGTGGTAGTTTCTTGCGAACACCAGTTGCTAGCGGTCAGGTTGACCTGATAGTTGCCATCCTGGGTATAACTGTGGGTAGGATTCCGCTCCTCACTGATAAACCCATCTCCAAAGTCCCAGTGCCACTGGGTGGCCCATAAGGTTTGGTTGTCAAAATAAAAGGTCCGTTGGTCTGGTCCAGGCTGAGTAATAAAGGCGGGTTCCACCGGCAACAGGGAATCGCCTCCAATACTTTCAATGCTCAAAAAGACTCCAGAGTCAAATGCAGCGTCGCCTGCATCGGCCACCGCAATGCGGATGTGGTAGCTCTCCCCTGGAGTAACCACTGCTTTGGCCCACAAAGGAACCGTAAATCCATCGTATTGGACCGTCAATCCGCTTGCATTAGAGCTATAGTACTGCGCATAAGCGAATTGGTTTAGGTTGTTGATCGCCACCGGTAAATTGGTCGTTGGGATTTGAGCAATATTAGTGCCACCGGGTGACTGATACCAGTAGCCTGGATAGGTGATGGTGTCTGGCTCGCAGTTCGGATCTGTGTAGCACCAAACCAGTGAGGTGTCGCTGAACTCATTGCAAATCAATTGCATCAGCGTGCTGTCAAAGTAGCAGAAAGTGTCTGTTTGGACCAGAAAAGTATCCACACAAATAAAACAGCTATCGAAAGAAATGTAGGTGCTAGGCTGGACGTAAATCGAATCAGAAGTGGAATACCCAGGGCCTTCGATGAAGAAGGCAAAGAGATCGTTGAAGCTGGTTCCTACATATTCCTGGTATTCTTCGGAGGCAAACACATATCGAAAACAAAGGGTATCGGTAGTGGGAACCAGGTCCAGCTCAATGACGGAGGCGTCAAAGGTGGTATAGCCGGGAATCAAGGCATCCAGGTAGCTGGAGCCGGGTACTTGTAGGTTGCCGGTAGTACTTTCTGTATCATTCGGTCCGATCGCATTCTCCGCATTACCAGTAGTGATGAGCAAACCCGCATTTAAGCCAATATTGGATTGGCTGCCTTCAAAAAAGGCCAATGCAGCTGGTGCACCCGTATAGTTTAGGTTGGAAATGCTGACGCCGTTGTTGTTGAAAAATCCAAATACCATTTGCTCGACGGTATAGTTGGTGTCCACAAACAGCTGAGCATTTGCTAGGTTCGCACTGAGTAGGAAGGGGAGTAGAAGGTTGAAAAATCGTTGCATAATGGGTAGTGTTTATTAGAGGATAAGGGTAAAAGGGTGAATTCTTTCCTCTGAGCGTAAAGGTATTGTTTCCGAATTGATCGTTTGGAGAAATGAGGACTATAGTTGGTAAAAAGCTGTCCGTTTTACTTTTTGGCACAGGAGGCTGGTTACTCTGGCGGTGAAAAAAGGTTCTTTATTGACTTTTTTTGATAAATAGTGTTCAAGTAGTATGGGAAGAAAAAGGGTATTTTCTTTCTTTTCGTATATTTGGAGCGTTTTCGACCAGGCATACCAGCAAGAACCGAGTATTCGGTGTAGTGAGTGCCGTTCTCTTTACTTTATTCTTTTCTCTACTATGCGTATCTTTTTATTTACCCTTGGTTTTCTTTTTTTGGCCATAGATGCATCCGAAGCGCAGAATGCTGCATGTGATGGTACCCGTTTCAAGCAGTCTCTATTCAACACGGTAAAAAAAACGACCGTCAATTATGCGCCCGCGCCCAACCACGAGGATTTACCGCCTATTTTCAGTGATTCGGTTGTGCTGCAAATTGATATTTATGAGCCAGAGGGAGATGCCGCTGCCGCTCGTCCGGTGGTAGTCTTGGCGCATGGTGGTAGCTTTATTTTTGGCGATAAGTCCAGCATGAAAGACGATTGTGAACGTTTTGCACGTGCTGGTTATGTGGCGGCATCCATTCAATACCGCTTGTATCCTGCTTTGGTTCTGGGTTTTCCGGACTCTACCGCAATATTTGGTGCGGTGACGAAGGCGGTTAGCGACATGAAAGCAGCGGTTCGATTTTTTCGGGCGGATGCGGCTGGTCAGAATTTATTCCGAGCGGATACCAACTTTATTTTCGTTGGGGGATATTCAGCTGGCGCGGTGACGGCCCTTCACCATGCTTACATGGATGAAGGAGATGATTTGCCACCGTCCATCGCCAATGCTTTATTAGAAAACGGTGGCTTGGATGGGAATTCTGGATCTGCCTTGAACCGTACTTTTTCATCAAGGGTAAGTGGTGTTTACAACCGCTCTGGAGGTCTCTACCGCAGGGAATGGCTGCAGTCTGGGAATGTTCCTTTGGTGAGTATCCATGGCACTAATGACAACACGGTGTACTTTGAAACAGGCTTAGCTGCCGGAATTGCTTACCTAGAGGGTTCTGGCCTGATTCATCCCCGAGCGGACGAAGTTGGCCTTACGCATTACCTCGAAACAGTAGTCGGTGGTGATCATACAGGGATGTATACCAATGCTCAAAATGCTGCGCAATATGCCAATTTTCAGCAAAAATGCTTTGACTATTTTGAGGCGGTGGTTTGCGCAACGAGCGATCTCTCCGAGCCAGCAAATTGGGAAGCCTCTGTTCAGGTATTCCCTAACCCGGCTTCTTCCTCCTTTTCGCTGTT